>NZ_RZTE01000020.1:82004-113415 GCF_003997415.1 Mesorhizobium sp. M7A.F.Ca.MR.245.00.0.0
CCCGCCGGTCTTTCACGCGACGGCGTGAACGGCGCGATCTCCATAAGGTCTTCGGGCGCCGAGCGACTGGCGCGGCACTGGCGCACGAAGGCAGCGGCCACCTGTTCGGCGCCATGTCTGGCGAGGAGCGCGTCGATGAAACCGCGTTCGTCGTCCTTCACCGGCTCGTCGAAAACCGGATCGGCCAGGATGCGCTCGTCGTCGCGCCGCATCACGTCGTCGGCCGAGGGCGGGCTCGCCCATGTTGCCTTGAGGCCGGCGTTCTGCAGCAGCCGCTCGGTGCGCTTGCGGGCGCTGTTGGGCACGATCAGCGCGCTGACGCCCTTGCGCCCGGCGCGACCGGTGCGGCCGCTGCGGTGTAGCAGCGTTTCCGGATTGGTCGGCAAATCGGCGTGGATGACCAGCTCGAGATTGGGCAGATCGATGCCGCGCGCCGCGACATCGGTGGCGATGCAGACTTTTGCGCGGCCGTCGCGCATTGCCTGCAAGGCATGGCTGCGCTCGTTCTGGCTGAGCTCGCCCGAAAGCGCCACGACGGAGAAGTTGCGGTTGTTGAAGCGCGCGGTCAGATGATTGACGGCGGCACGCGTGTTGCAGAACACCAGCGCGTTCTTGGCTTCGTAATAGCGCAGCACGTTGATGATGGCGTTCTCGCGGTCGGGCTGGGCGACGCTCAGCGCCCGGTATTCGATGTCGAGATGCTGCTTCTCCTCGCCGGCGGCCGAAATGCGCACCGCATCGCGCTGGTAGCCCTGGGCGAGCGTGGCGATCGAGCGCGGCACGGTGGCCGAGAACATCAGCGTGCGGCGTTCGGCCGGAGCGGCGTCGAGGATGAATTCGAGGTCTTCGCGAAAGCCCAGATCGAGCATCTCATCGGCCTCGTCGAGCACCACCGCCTTCAGCGCCGACATGTCGAGCGAGCGCCGGGTGATGTGGTCGCGCAGCCGGCCGGGCGTGCCGACGACGATATGGGCGCCGCGCTCCAGAACACGCCGCTCCGAGCGCATGTCCATGCCGCCGACGCAGGAAGCCACGGTGGCGCCGGTCAGTTCGTAGAGCCATTCCAGTTCGCGCGTCACCTGCAAGGCGAGTTCGCGCGTCGGCGCCACCGCCAGCGCCAGCGGCGCGGCCGCGTGGCCAAAGCGCTCTGCGCCCTCAAGCAGGGTCGGCGCCAGAGCGAGGCCGAAGGCCACCGTCTTGCCGGAGCCTGTCTGCGCCGAAACCAGCGCATCGGCCTCGCCGAGTTCCGGCGCGACGACCGCTTTCTGGACGGGCGTCAGCTCGGAATAGCCGCGTTTCTCCAGCGCCCTGGCAAGCGCTGGAACAAGTGCTTCGAAGTTGGACATCTCACTCTTTCGGAATTCGGATTCTTATATGCCCAGCAATGGGCCTGTCTTCGGCGGGCGTCGGGACGCTCCATGAGCCGGATGGTCATGCCGTTCGTACTTCGTGCCGCCGCCATTGTACAGGGCAACAGGACGCTCATCGCAATTGACTCTTGACGCAAACCGCGTAAAAGCCCGCTTTGAACGGGATCGTTTTTCGATGCGCGGCCTTTTGATGGCTCTTCTTGCATTCGATGCCCCCAGCCTCAATGCACATCATTGGGCCGGGCGCGTCGGCGCGTCCCCACGTTCCAGCAAAACTATGGCCAAAACCACCACCAAAACGGTGTGACTCCCTTGGCCTAACCACCCTCTCCCGGGTTCGGCCCGGGGGACGGAACCCGCATCGGCCAGCGGGTTTCTCCAAAAACCAAGCGGAGAGGGACAGGAGATTTTTCGATGAGTTTCAAGGTAGCGATCGTCGGCGCCACGGGCAATGTGGGCCGGGAAATGCTCAACATACTGGAAGAGCGCGGCTTTCCGGTAAGCGAAGTCGTGGCGCTGGCGTCGCGGCGCAGCCAGGGCACGGAAGTGTCGTTCGGCGACCGCACGCTGAAGGTGAAGACGCTCGACCAGTATGATTTTTCCGACACCGACATCTGCATCATGTCGGCCGGCGGGAGCGTCTCCAAGGAATGGTCGCCGAAGATCGGCAAGCAGGGCTGCGTCGTCATCGATAATTCGTCGGCCTTCCGCTACGACCAGGACGTGCCGCTGATCGTGCCGGAAGTGAACCCGGACGCGATCTCGCTGTTCACCCGCAAGAACATCATCGCCAACCCGAACTGCTCGACGGCGCAGCTGGTGGTGGCATTGAAGCCACTGCATGACTTCGCCACCATCAAGCGTGTCGTCGTCGCCACCTATCAATCGGTATCCGGCGCCGGCAAGGAAGGCATGGACGAGCTGTTCACGCAGACCCGCGCGGTCTTCGTCGCCGATGGCGTCGAGGTCAAGAAGTTCACCAAGCGCATCGCCTTCAACGTCATCCCGCACATCGACGTCTTCCTCGACGACGGCTCCACCAAGGAAGAGTGGAAGATGGTCGCGGAGACCAAGAAGATGCTCGACCCCAAGATCAAGCTGACGGCGACCTGCGTGCGCGTGCCGGTGTTCATCGGCCACTCGGAAGCGGTCAACATCGAGTTCGAAAAGCCGATCACCGCCGACGAGGCGCGGGATATCCTGCGTGAAGCCCCAGGCTGCCAGGTCTTGGACAAGCGCGAGGACGGCGGCTACATCACGCCGCTGGAATCGGCCGGCGAAGACGCCACCTTCATCTCGCGCATCCGCGAGGATTCGACCATCGACAATGGCCTGTCGATGTGGATCGTCTCCGACAATCTGCGCAAGGGCGCGGCGCTGAACGCGGTGCAGATCGCCGAGTTGCTGGTCGAGCGCGGCCTGATCCAGCCGAAGAAGAAGGCGGCCTGACGGCCGTTTAGGTTTCGCTCACGGGCCGTATCGCCGCTGCCGCGGCGGGCCCTCCGCGGGGGCGCCGAACGATCGGCGGCCCGCGGCCGCGGGCTCGGCCTTTGGCCGTTAGCTCCCTTCTCCCCGTTCACGGGGAGAAGGTCCCGGCAGGGGGATGAGGGGCAGCACCAGCCTCAGCTTCGATTCTCAGCCGCCAACCCAACCAACAGCTCCAGTGCTTCCTCCGCCCTGTCGGCCGGGACGAACAGATGGTCGTGGTAGAAGGCCGAGACGGGATTGACGCCCATGCCGGCGGCGGCGAGCCGCGCGGTGATGGCGGCGAGGAAGCCGACGGCTTCCAGCGACGAATGGATGTTCAGCGTCAGCATCCGGCAGCGGAACGAAGCGGTCAGTGCAGCAGTGCTGGCCGCCTCCTCGGTCACGATCAGCGTCACGCCCTCGCGCTCGCGAAACACCATCACCGGCTCGAGGCCCTCCGGCTGGGCGACGCCAGGCGCCAGTGTGGCGAAGACATAGGTGCCGGCGAGCAGTTCCGGCGTCATCGATGCCAGCAGTGTCTTCAGATCGGTCTCGCCGGTCATTCGTTTCTCTCGCCTGCAGAAATGGGCCGCAGCCCACGTGCTCTTCAATATCCGCGACCGGCGCGTGCCGATAGTCCTGGCGCTGCAAGGACGACATGGCGATGTCGCTGGCGGCTGGGCTTGCGGACCTGTCGCATCGCACAATAGAGGAGCTGAGGGCCGATGCCGGTCCGTGAAAGGCCTTCGATGATCGTTCGCCCGCGCCCCACATTCCTGCAGCTGTTCTTCATCATGCGCGGTTCGGTCGTGCCACGCATCCTGCCGCAGATATTGGGCTTCGCGCTCTATTCCGCGATCATCCTGGCCGTGGCGCGCCGGTTCCAGCTTGATTTCAGCGTCTTCAACATCACGCCTTTCGGCCTCGTCGGCGTGACATTGTCGATCTATCTCTCGTTCCGCAACAACGCCGCCTACGACCGTTGGTGGGAGGCGCGCAAGCTGTGGGGCGCGCTGGTCTTCGAAATGCGCAACCTGGCACGCGCCACCACCAGCCTCATCCCGGACCAGACCGAGCAGCGCGCCTTGCTGATGGAAGCGCTCGCCTTCTGTCATTTCCTGCGCGGGCAGTTGCGCAAGATCGACAGCATGAAGGATGCCCGCGCCTTCATCGACGACGAGGCGGACAAGACCGCAGCCTTTTCCAATCCGGCGGATGAGATGGTCAGGCGCATGGGCCGGCGTGCCAATGCGCAACGCCGGGCGGGCGACGTCGACTCGATCGGCTTTCGTATCCTCGATGAGAGGCTCGCGTCGATCGCCGCCATCCAGGCCGGCTGCGAGCGGATCGCCGGTACGCCGTTACCTTTCGCCTACACGCTGCTGGTGCATCGCACGGCCTACATCGTCTGCCTGCTGCTGCCGATCGGCCTGATCTCGACCACCGGTTGGGCAACGCCGCTGTTCACGGCGTTAATCGCCTACACCTTCTTCGGCCTCGACGCGCTTTCGGAAGAGCTCGAGGATCCGTTCGGCACCGAGGCCAACGACCTTGCACTCGACGGCCTCTGCCGTGTCTGCGAAATCTCGGTGTTCGAAGCGCTGGGCGAAACGCCGCCGAAGATGATCCCCGCGGAAAAGTTTTATTTTTCCTAGGCGAAGGCGCGCGGGCTTAAAACAATCCGGACCTCTGTCGGATCGCAGCCCCATGCCACGTCCTCGGTTCGACCCCAGCGAAAAGGGCTCGAACCACTAGGAGGGACCACCATGAGCATTTCCGAAATCGCGCCCGTCTCGCCGGGCGCTTTATGGACCGGCCGCGCGCTCAGCGGCGTCATCGTGCTGTTCATGATTTTCGATGGCGTCATCAAGCTGCCGCCGCTCGATGTCGTCACCCAGACGATGGTGCCGCTCGGCTGGCCGGCCGATGCCAATGTCGCGCGCATGCTGGGCGTCATCGGCCTGATCTCGACCGCTCTCTATGCACTGCCGCGCACCTCGGTGCTCGGCGCCATCCTGCTCACCGCCTATATGGGCGGCGCCATCGCCACGAATGTCCGTGTCGACAACCCGCTGTTCTCGCACATGCTGTTCGGCGTCTATCTCGGCATTATCCTGTGGGGCGGCCTGTATCTGCGCGATGCCAGGGTCCGCGCGCTGATCCCGTTCAGCCGTTAGATCCAGATCGAAGCATCGCTTTCCGCTGAAAGCCTGAACCCTTTGCCGGGCAATGTCTCAGGGATCGAATCGCGGAGTTGCGAGTTAGAGATTCGCCTGGCGGCGGAGGCGGCTCCTATCGGAGAGGAACGATGATGAAGAAAATGATGCTTTTGATGGCGCTGCTGGTGCCGCTCGCCGCTTGTTCGCAAACGGAAAAAGGCGCGGCCGTAGGCGGTCTCGGTGGTGCTGCCGTCGGTGCGGCGGTCGCCGGAGATCCGGTTGAAGGCGCCGTCGTCGGTGGTGCTGTCGGCGCCGTTGCCGGCGCGCTGATCGGCCGGGCGAGCGAGCGTGGCGAATGCCGCTACCGTGATCGCCGTGGCCGCGTCTACGTCGACCGCTGCCCGGACGGTTATTGATCGGCAGCTCTTACAGACAGAACTGGACAGCAAAACGGCGGGCACATGGCCCGCCGTTTTTCCGGATGCGAATAGAGCAATTATTCGGCGGTGGCGGCTTCCGCCTCGGCCGGCGCAGCAGCGGCGGCCGCAACAGCAGCAGCGGCATCTTCCTGCGCCTTCTTCAGAAGGGCAGCGCGTTCCTGCGCCTTCTTGCCCGGCTCGGCCTTCTTCGGGTTGGAACGGGCGTCGCGCTTGACGAGGCCGGCCTCGTCGAGGAAGCGCAGCACGCGGTCGGTCGGCTGGGCGCCATGCGCCAGCCAATGCTTGACGCGGTCGGCGTCGACCTTGACGCGTTCGCCGTCCTTGGGCAGTAGCGGGTTCCATGAGCCGATCGACTCGATGAACCGGCCGTCACGCGGTGAACGGGCGTCGGCAATGACGACGTGGTAGTAAGGACGCTTCTTCGAGCCCGCACGGGCCAGTCGGATCTTCAAGGGCATTTATTTTCTCCTAAAAAGGCTGATTTGGTTGGTCGGTTGGTGGCTGGTTTCTCAGCCGGCTTTCATCACGCCGTTGGAAGCGGCGATCTGTTCGTGGTGGCGGATCACTTCGCGGACGACGAAGTTGAGGAATTTTTCCGCGAAATCCGGGTCGAGATGGGCATCCTTCGCCAGCTGGCGAAGCCGGGCGATCTGCTGCTGCTCGCGTGCCGGGTCGGCCGGGGGCAGGCCATGCGTCGCCTTCAGCACACCGACCGCCTTGGTGCAGCGGAAGCGCTCGGCCAGCATGTGGATGAGGGCCGCGTCGATGTTGTCGATCGAGGCGCGGTAATCGGCCAGGAGAGCGCGGGCGTCGGCCATGTCCTTCTCTTCGTTCATGGCGTCCTCACTTCTTCTTGCCAAGGCCGGGCAGCCCGCCACCGCCGAGGCCGGGAAGCCCGGGGAGTTTCATGCCGCCGGGCAGACCTGGCATGCCGCTGGGCAGGCCACCGCCGCCGGGAAGGCCTTTCATGCCGCCGCCAAGGCCGGCTGCCTGTGCCTGCTTCTGCAAGGCCTCGAGCTGCTTGGGGTCCATCTTCGACAGGTCCGGCATGCCGCCGCCCATCATGCCGCCCATACCGCCGGGCATCATGCCGCCGAGGCCCATCTTGGAGGCGAGGCCGCCCATCATGCCGCGCATCAGGCCGCCGCCTTTGCCCTTGCCGCCCATCGCCTTCATCATGTCGGCCATGCCGCGATGCATCTTGAGCAGCTTGTTGATTTCGGCCGCGTCGGTGCCGGAACCGGCGGCGATGCGCTTCTTGCGCGAATGCTTGAGCAAATCGGGATTGGCGCGCTCGGCCTTGGTCATCGACGAGATGATGGCGAGCTGGCGGCCGAACATCTTGTCGTCGAGACCGGCGGCGGCCATCTGGTCCTTCATCTTGCCCATGCCGGGCATCATGCCCATGATGCCGCCCATGCCGCCCATCTTCGACATCTGCTGAAGCTGACCGGCGAGATCGTTCAGGTCGAACTTGCCCGACTGCATCTTCTTGGCCATCGCCGCCGCCTGTTCGGCGTCGATGTTCTCGGCGGCCTTTTCGACGAGCGAGACAATGTCGCCCATGCCGAGGATGCGGTCGGCGATGCGCTTGGGGTGGAATTCCTCCAGCCCGTCCATCTTTTCGCCAGTGCCGATCAGCTTGATCGGCTTGCCGGTGACGGCGCGCATCGAAAGAGCCGCACCGCCACGGCCGTCGCCGTCCATGCGGGTCAGGACGAGGCCGGTGATGCCGACGCGCTCGTCGAAGCTCTTGGCCAGGTTGACTGCGTCCTGGCCGGTCAGCGAATCGGCGACCAGCAGGATTTCGTGCGGGCTCGACACCTTCTTGATGTCGGCCATCTCGACCATCAGCGGCTCGTCGATATGGGTGCGGCCGGCGGTGTCGAGGATGACGATGTCGTGGCCGCCGAGCTTGGCCGCCTGCACGGCGCGGCGGGCGATGTCGACCGGCGACTGGCCGTCGATGATCGGCAGCGTGGCAACCTTGACCTGTTCGCCGAGCTGGCGAAGCTGCTCCTGCGCGGCGGGGCGCCGCGTGTCGAGCGAGGCCATCAGGACCTTCTTGTTCTGACGCTCGGAAAGACGCTTGGCGATCTTGGCCGAAGTGGTCGTCTTGCCGGAACCCTGCAGGCCGACCACCATAATGACGATCGGCGCCGGGGCATTGAGATCGATGGCGACGCCTTCAGCGCCGAGCATCTCGACCAGTTCGTCATGGACGATCTTGACGACCATCTGGCCAGGCTTGATCGACTTGACCACGGCAGCGCCGACGGCCTTCTCGCGCACCTTGTCGGTGAAGGAGCGCACCACTTCCAGCGCCACGTCTGCTTCGAGCAGCGCACGGCGCACCTCGCGCAGCGCTGCCGAGACATCAGCCTCCGACAGCGCGCCGCGGCCGGTCAGGCCGTTCAGGATCGAACCAAGACGTTCCTGTAGCGATTCAAACATTCGTTTTCCTTTTCCCTGGCATCCGGATGATGCCCGAGAGGTAATGCGTTCGCGCCCAGTGTCCAACCAAAAGCCAAAACCAAAAAGCACCCGGGGGCGCTCAGCGCTGCCGGGTGTTGGCCTCCAGGATCGATTTACAGCACTTCACCTCAAGAGGTTTCGGCGTCCTGGTCGGCTTGCTCGGAGGGATACTCGTCGCGGAATTCGGGGCGTGTAGACAGGAAATCGGACACGGAGTCAAGACAAAGACCGGATTGCGTCGTTCCCGGGCCTGCAATCACGCCGTGCTCGTCCGGTCCGGAAGCTCGGCGGCGACCCTGAGCGGCGAACGCGGATGTAGAAGCAGCACGATGGTCAGCAGGCTGCAGGCGATGCCGATGAAGGCGATGAGAACCGCATCCGACGTCGCCCAGCCCGGCCCTTCGAGCGGCTTGGCGTTGAACAGGGCGAAGGAATTGTAGCTTTCCTGATGCGAGATCAAGAGAAACCCGGTCAGGTTGTTGCCGAGATGAGCACCCAGGGCGGCGCCGAGATTGCCGGTTGCGTAGACGACAAGTGTCAGCAGCAGCGCGAAAGCGGCGATCGACGCCAGCACGCAAGCATTGATGGCTGGCGACGAACTCGCGCTCCAATGCAGCGAGGTGAACAGCAGGGCCGGCAGCAGGGCCCAGATTACCGGGCTCGTGAACCGGTTGGCCAGACCGCGCAGCAGATAGCCGCGAAACAGCAGCTCTTCCGAAGAGGTCTGCAACAGTGTGAGCGCGGCGATCGGGATCGCAAACAGCAGCCAGGACGACAGGCTGATCGGGCCACGCGTGATCTGCGGCTGCAAGAGATAGAGCAGGACTTCGGATATGAACGACGTGATCAGCACCGCGATCAGCCCTTTGAGGAAGCCGGGCCATGAAACTCGTCGGCTGTTGCCGAGCAGCGCCGACAGCTTCTCGCCATGCACCCAGCGCATCGCGACCCACAGGCCGATCCAGATGCCGGCGAACGAGACGAGCGCGGTGAGGATGCCGAGGGGCGAAGCGAGGAAGCCCTGAATGCCGGATGATGGGGTCGCCTGCCAGGCGATGAAGGCATAGGTGCCGCCGACCAGCACGGCCACGGTGGTTGCTGCCCAAAAAAGGACCACGATGCCCGTTCCGAGCAACAGGCGCGGTAAGGTCGTCCTGGCGTTCGGCGAATGCCTGTAACGCTCGAAGGCGGACGGATCGATGGTCACGCGGGCTCCCTTGCCAAAGTCATCGCCTATTTGACTAACCGATGGCCGGGAAAATCGGAATGGTTTTTCGCAAAGGACTAGGCCAAGCAAAGTCGGCGCAGGAGAGCGCCGCGCGGCGGCGCCGCCTGCGGCCGCTGCTGTCGCAGCGGCCGCTTGTGCCGATTGTCGTCAGCGAACGACGTACATGATGCGCCGGGTCTGCGGATCGATCAGCGCCCGCTGGCCGTTCACATAGACATAGCGGTAATTGTAGTCCGGAATCTCGCGCAGCTCGACGGTGTCGGGCAGGGTCGCGCCGGTCACCACTTCGCCATCGAGATAGATGGGATCGAGGCGATGCGCGTCGACATAGGTACGGACTTCAGCTGGGGGCGGGGGGAAGTCATCCACGACCGGCTCACCGGCAACGATCGCGCCGGTATAATCGGTCGAGTAGTTGCCGATGTCCTCCGGCGGCGAGACGACAGCAACACTGGCGCGCCGTTGCGTCAGCACCACGCGGCTGCCGCCGATATCGGCCGTCACATAGTCTGAATAGACCCAGCCCTGGCCGCCGGCCTCGGCTATGGTGCACCATTTGCTGTTTTCGATGCAGCCATTGAGGGTTGCCGACTGGCCGGCGGTGAGCACGCCGATCACAGGGTATTGCGGGCCGGGTCCGGCGCGCACGTTAAGATCGGTGACGGCTGAGACGGCGGTATCGGCAAGCGCGGCGCCCGACATCACGGTCAGCATCCCGGCGACCGCCGGAAACAACAGGGATTTCATGGTTTCTCTCCGTTTTCATAGTCCCTCGCCAGCGAAAACGGGGCAGCAGCTCATGCGTTCCCGCTAAAGCGCCTGCGCCAACTCACGATTTGTTCCGTGTTCTCCAGGCAAATCGGTCAGAAGTTCGTGAACGAATTCCAATTTCCGTGCCGTGACGTCCGAAATGACAAAGGGGTAGAGGTCGGGCAGGCCCATGCAGCGGTTGATCGAATTGGAGGCTTCCGACAGCACCAGCCAGCGGGGAAGGATCTTTTCGAAAGGCTCGGGCGCGGTCGCCGGCTCCGAGGGTGCGGCCTGCAACCCGCCGCCTGTGTCGCCGCGCGGCAAGTCGTTGGCCTCCACCGTCTCCAGCCGGCCGAGCGGAAAGTTCAGCGCGTGCACCATTTCCAGCGTGTCGGTGATGTGCAGGTGATGAGCCCAGGTCTCGGCCCAGTCCTCCCATGGATGCGAGGTCGCATAGGCCGAGATGTGGCCTTGCTGCCAGTCGGGCGGCGCACCATTGGCATAATAGGCCTTCAGCGCCTGTTCGTAATCGGCGCGGTCGTCGCCGAACAGTGCGCGGAAAGCTTCGAGCCTGTGCGGATCGTCGCGGATGAGGCGGTCCCAGTAATAGTGCCCGAGCTCGTGGCGGAAATGACCGAGCAAGGTGCGGTAGTTCTCGCCCATCTCGACGCGCCGCTTCTCGCGCTCGGCCGAATCCGCCTCGGCGACGTTGAGCGTGATCAGGCCATTGTCGTGGCCGGTAAGAATCCGCTCGCCGCCGGGGCCGCCGCCGATCGGATCGGCGAGGAAGTCGAATGCCAGGCCGATCTCGTCGGCCGGGTTCTGCTTGGGCGCCACCGGCAGCCCGAAGGCCAGCAGCGAGTAGATGGCGCGCTTCTTCGCCGCTTCGACACGGATCCAGCGGCGGCGGTTGCCGTCGACGGAGAGATCCGGGATCAGCTGGTTCAGCACGCAAGCGCGGCAAAAAGCGTGACCCGGTTCCGCCATCCAGTTGCAGGCGCATTCATCGGCGTTGGTGCACTGGAAGACGCCGTCGACGCCCGCCAGCGCAAAACAGGCGTGCTCGGGATCGTAGAGCACGGGGTTCCCGCAGTTCAGGCACTGGGCGTTCTCGAAATAGATGCGATGGCCGCAATGCGGGCAGTCGAAGAGTTTCATGTCGGTCTCAATTCACCGGAGGTGACACAAATGTTCACGGCGGCCCGTGCCCAACGCGAACAGCCGCGCGGTGTTCCACATTACCTGAAGCTATTTGGCCGCAAGCTGGGCGACAACCTGCCTTGCCACCGCCTCGCCCGACAGCCGTGCGCCGCCGCAGGTCTGGACCAGCGAGCCGGCCAGATGCTCGCCGGCGAAGAAGATCTTGTCGGCCACCGGCTGCATGAGTGCGGCGCGCGCCAGTGAACGGCCGGGGCGGGCCGCGGCATATGCGCCGCGCACGAAGCGCTCGCCGCCCCAATTGGTCATCATGGCGCGTCCGACATGCTTGCGCGTATCGCCGCCGAAGATGCCGCACAGCCGGTCGACGACGAAGTCGATGCCGGCCGCCTCGCCGGCCGCCGACATTTCCCAGGCGAAATCGCCGCCGACGAAGCCGACCATCAGGTCAAGGTCGAACGGGAAGCAGAGGAAGTAGATGTCGTGCCTGGCCATCCGTTCGATCAGCAGGTCGTCGAAGGGCTGCAGCCCGAGCCTGGTGCCCGATATTTCGACTGGCAATTTGGTCAGCATGCCCATCGGCAGGTCGAAGAAGGCGCCGAAATGCGTGTCGGGCAGGGCCGGCGAGAACGCGATCTCCTCGAAGGCGAGCACCGCCGGCGAAGCGGTCACGATCACCGCTTTGGCGCGGACGGTGCCGCGATCGGTGACGCAGGCGACGCCGGGCACGTCCCACAGGATCTTGCGCACCGGCGTCGACAGTTCGACCGGCACACCGGCGCCGAAACGCGCCACCAGCGCGCCAAGGCCCTCCTTGCTGAAGTAGTTCGGGTCGAGATCGGCCGCGGCCTGGAAGTCCAGGATCGAGATTTCGTCCTCGTCGGCACCGAAATCCATCGGCCCGGCGAAGGTGGCGGCGGCGCGCGGCGCATGGCCTTTTGCCAAAAGCGCCGAAAGACGATCGTCATCTCCGTCCTTCACTTCATGCCTGGCCAGCAGTTCGAACAGCTTTGCGTCGGCGGCCTTCATGTCGGCTTCTTCCGCTTCGCTCGCCTTGCGCTCGCGGTAGTAGAGATGATCGACGTTCATGTCGTGATGATGCAACGTCCAGCCTGCCGCCTGGGCTTCGGGAAAATAGGGATTGCGGTCGGCGGCATGCAGCCAGGCGCAGCCGATGTCGAAAGGCACGCCGAAATGCTGGTCGCTGGTCCAAGCTCGCCCGCCGATTCGGTCCATCGCTTCGAGCAGCGTGAAGGAAAGCCCCGTGGCCTGCAGGGTCCTGGCGGCGGCAAGACCCGCCGAGCCGGCACCGATGATGACGACATCAACGTCTTGCATGCAGCCCCCTTGCCACAATAATCACTTGATCCTAGGCAAATTCCACGGCATTCGCCAGCATTGCAGCGGTGACAGTGACAAGTGCGCGTTTCGCTGGCAAGTTCGCAATTGGGACGTGATTCAGGCAACCAGGAGATCAACATGGCAATTCTTGCCAAGGGAAAGATGTTTGCAGCGGCCGTGGTGGCGGTGCTTGCGCTGGCGACGGGCGCACAGGCAGCGGCCAGCTGCGGCAAGACCGGCGCCGGCTTTGAGGCCTGGAAGCAGGATTTTGCCGCGCAGGCCAGGTCGGAAGGTGTAGGCGCCAAGGGGCTGGCCGCTCTAGCCGGGGCAAACTACGCGACTAAGACGATCTCCGTCGACCGCGGCATTCACAAGGCTTTCAGCGGCTCGGTGGACGATTTCATGCGGCGGCGCGGCGGCGCGGCGATTATTTCCAAGGGCCGGTCGCTGAAAAAGTCGAATGCGGCGCTGTTCGCCAAGATCGAAGCGAATTACGGCGTGTCGCCGGGCGTGTTGCTCGCCATCTGGGGTATGGAAACCGGCTTCGGTTCGGCCATGGGCAACCAGAACACCGTCTCTGCCATTTTGACGCTTGCCTATGATTGCCGCCGCCCGGGGTTCTTCTACCCGCATGCCATCGCAGCCCTGAAGCTGGTTGATCGCGGGGTGCTGTCAGCCTCGTCGGTTGGCGCCGCGCATGGCGAGATCGGACACACGCAGTTCCTGCCAGGAAACGTCCTGAAATATGGCGTCGGCGGCGGAAACCTGCGCGACAAGGGCACGGCGCTGGCTTCCACCGCCAACTTCCTCAAGGGCCATGGCTGGCGGGCGGGCGCGAGCGCGAGTGCGAATATGGGCGCGATTGCCGGCTGGAATTCCGCGAGCGTCTATCAGCAGGCCATCGCCCGCATCGCCACGGCGATCGACGGCGATTGACGGACTATGCACCGGGCAGAAGGGCCCCGGCCATTTCTGACTTGATCGAAAACCCGGCGCGAATGCCGGGTTTTTATTTGATTTCGAGCGTGTAGGAGCAGCCGGCCAGGGTCTTGCCGGGGTGGGACTCGACGGTCGAGACGTTAAGCTTGACGTCCGTGGAGAAGGTCAATCCTTCCGACTCTTCGGTGCTGTGGACAACGACCTTCTCGCCAAGGAATTTTTGCGGCGTGGAATAAACGGCGACGACGTTGAGTTCTTTGGCAAGCTCCGGCGCGGCAACACCGTCGAGCACGGCCATCGGCCCCGCAGCGGTAAACACGATCGATCCCGTCTCGCGGTTGAACACGCGGATCTTGGCCGGCAGTTCGTATTGGCTGAGAAACGGATTGCCCGAGGCAACCTCCTTCCAGCCAAGCGTTTCAACGGCACCCGGTGCGCTGGACAGCCACAGGGCAAAGTCGTTGTAGGTCGGAACGTCCGCCCTGCACTCGATCAGGGCCGGAAGGTCGAGAGAGGCGGGGTCGAACTCCTGGCCGGCGGCCGGCGTCGCCAGAACAACCAGCGGCGCCAGGCAGCGGCCGAAAGCGCGCATCCGCGCTACTTGGCGCGGTTGCGCGCGGCCAGCGTCCTCAGCCGCAGCGCATTGAGGCGAATGAAGCCGGCGGCGTCCTTCTGGTCGTAGGCGCCACGGTCGTCCTCGAAAGTGACCAGCGCATCGGAGTAAAGCGTCTTCTTCGACTTGCGGCCGGTGACCATGACATTGCCCTTGTAGAGCTTGAGCCGCACCGTGCCCTCGACGTCTTCCTGGCTCTTGTCGATCATCGCCTGCAGCATCAGCCGTTCGGGCGCAAACCAGAAGCCGTTGTAGATCAGCTCGGCGTAACGCGGCATGAACTCGTCCTTGAGGTGCGCGGCACCGCGGTCGAGCGTGATCGATTCGATGGCTCGGTGGGCTGATATCAGGATGGTGCCGCCTGGTGTTTCGTAGACGCCACGCGACTTCATGCCGACGAAGCGGTTCTCGACTAGGTCGAGCCGGCCGATGCCATTGTCGCGGCCAAGATCGTTGAGTGCCGCCAGCATGGTCGCCGGCGACAGTTTCTTGCCGTTCAGCGCGATCGGATCACCCTTCAGGAACTCGATCTCGATCTCGGTGACCTTGTCCGGCGCGTCCATCGGCGAAACGGTGCGCTGGTGGACGAATTCGGGCGGCTCCACCCACGGGTCTTCCAGCACTTTGCCCTCGGAGGACGAATGCAAGAGGTTGGCGTCGACCGAGAAAGGTGCGTCGCCCTTTTTATCCTTCGGCACCGGGATCTGGTGCTGCTCGGCGAAATTCATCAGGTCGGTACGCGACTTGAACGACCAGTCGCGCCACGGCGCGATGACCTTGATGTCGGGGTTCAGTGCGTAAGCCGAAAGCTCGAAGCGAACCTGATCGTTGCCTTTGCCGGTGGCGCCATGCGCGATCGCGTCGGCGCCGGTTTCCCGGGCTATATCGACCAGATGCTTGGAGATCAGCGGCCGTGCGATCGAGGTGCCGAGCAGGTAGGTGCCTTCATAGACGGCGTTGGCGCGGAACATCGGGAAGACGAAGTCGGACACGAATTCCTCGCGCACGTCGACGACGCGGATGTCCTTGATGCCCATCATCTCGGCCTTGCGACGGGCCGGCTCGAGTTCGCCGCCCTGGCCGAGATCGGCGGTGAAAGTCACGACTTCGGCGCCGAGTTCAGTCTGCAGCCATTTCAGGATGATGGATGTGTCGAGACCGCCTGAATAAGCAAGCACGACTTTTTTGACGTCTTTGGCCTTGGACATTTCTACTCCGTCGATGGCGGACGCCCCAGCCTGGGCGTCACGGATTGTCGCAGCGCCTTTTAGCAGGAACGGCAGAGCGAGCAAGCATGCGTGCATGCACGGCTTCTGGTCCAGCGCATGGCCGGGGGCGGCCGGCAGCGAAAACAATCTGCTGCAATCAAAGGCTGCATTTGCTGGAGGGACTTAATCAAGTTTTCACGCCGTGCCGCTAACACTTACGACAAAGCCGCCTTGACAACGTTCCGGGCGGCTTCTTGCCTGCTTTGTCGTGGGTGTCCTCGGACTCGGGCCGTTCTTGATGCGCGTTATATCATGCATCGCCATGGAGCATAATCTGTGGCTTGTCCTGCTGGCGGCGCTGATGTGCGTCACCGGCTGCTGGGTGACGATCGGCCTCTTCGACCGTTCGAGGAAAACCACCGGCGTGCAGATGAAGGGCTGGCTGTTCCTGACCGCGGTTGCCGCCGGCTCGTCGATCTGGTGCACCCATTTCATCGCCATGCTGGCCTACCAGCCCGGCGCGCCGATCACCTTCGATCCGGTCCTGACCATGGCATCCCTGGTCATCGCCATCATCGGCACCGGGCTGGGCTTCACCCTCGCATCCGGCAAGAGCCGGCGCCTGGCTCCGGAATGGGGCGGCATCGTCGTTGGCCTGGCGATCTCGGCCATGCACTACACCGGCATGATGGCTTATCACGTTGCCGGCATCGTCGAATGGGACGGCTCCTATGTCGTGGCCTCACTGGTCATCTCGGCCGTGTTCTCCGCCTTGGCCGTCGGCCATGCCGTGCGCCGGCCATACCGCTGGTCGCATTATCTCGCCATCGGGCTGCTGGTGCTGGCGATCGTCGGCCTGCATTTCACGGCTATGGCCGCGGTGGCGGTGACGCCGCTGTCCTTCATCAGCACAGGCACCAATCCCGATATTCTGGTGGCAATGGCGGTCGCCGTCGCCGTGGTGGGCCTGATCGTCGCGGCCACCGGCTTCGCCAGCTATCTGATCGATGAGCGTGGCCGTCTGGAGAGTTTCGAGCGGCTTCAGCATCTCGCCCTCAACGACGCCCTTACCGGCCTTCCCAACCGGGTTTCCTTTAACGACCGCCTCGACCATGAGATCGACCGGGCATGCGAGGGCGAGGACACAATGACGGCGGTCATCGTCATCGATCTCGACCGCTTCAAGGAGATCAATGACCTCAGGGGGCATGCGGCCGGCGACCAGGCGCTCAAGATCGTCGCCCGCAGGCTGTCGAGACTCATCGGCGAGGGCGAATTCGTCGCCCGGCTCGGCGGTGACGAGTTCGCCGCGATCAAGCGCTTCAAGGATCAGAAGGACCTTCTCGGGCTGGTCTCGCGGCTGGAGAAGTCGCTGTTCGAGCCGTTGCGGCTCGACGATTTCGAAATCGCCGCGGGCGCCAGCATCGGCGTCGCGGTCTATCCACGCGACGGAGCCGACCGCGAGCGGCTGGTCAGCAATGCCGATCTTGCCATGTACCGGGCGAAGAACGACGTCACGCGAGCCGTCTGCTTCTACGAATCCGCCATGGACGAGACGGCGCGGGCGCGCCGTGCCTTGGCCTCCGACCTTCGCCAGGCGATCGACCGCGGCGAGCTTTCGCTGCACTATCAGGTGCAGACCTCGGTCCCGACCGGCGCCACCTGCGGCTACGAGGCGCTGCTGCGCTGGACCCATCCCGTGCACGGCATGATCCCGCCCGCTGAATTCATCCCGATTGCCGAAGAGAACGGCTCGATCATGGCGATCGGCGAATGGGTGCTGCGGACCGCGTGCCGGCAGGCGGCCTCGTGGGGCAATGGCCACAAGATTGCGGTCAATCTGTCACCGGTACAGTTCGCCCATGCCGATCTCGCCAAGCTCATCCATCAAATCCTGATCGAGACCGGACTGTCGCCGAAACGGCTGGAACTGGAGTTGACCGAATCGACGATCGTCGCCGACAAGGTGCGCACGCTGCATGTCCTGCGCCAGATCAAGGCGCTGGGGGTGACGATCGCGATCGACGATTTCGGCACCGGCTATTCATCGCTCGACACGCTGCGCTCGTTTCCCTTCGACAAGATCAAACTCGACCGCTCGTTCATGGCTGACGTCGAGCGAAGCCCGCAGGCCAAGGCCATCATCCGGGCGGTGCTGACGCTGGGCCGCAGCCTCGACATTCCGGTGCTTGCCGAAGGCGTCGAGACGCATGTCCAGCTCACCATCCTGCAGGTCGAAGGCTGCAACGAGGCGCAAGGCTATTTCCTCGGCCGGCCCAAGCCGATCGACCAGATCACCGGGGACGCCGATCTCCGCAACGATCAACTCGTCGCGGAGGAGCCGGCGAGGATGCGGCTGAGCAGGCAGGCATAGGACGCCGCGGCCGGCCGTCCAGCGAATGCCTTGCGGACGCCTTCTGGATCGAGATCGGGTCGCTGCTGTGTCTGGCATCGTCATGGCGCATCCTGTATAGGCCTCCCAATCCCCTGGGGCCGTCCATGTCGTTCATTCCAGACACCGCCACGCTGATCCAGTTCGCCATCGCCACGGTCATCCTGGCCATCACGCCGGGTCCGGACATGACGCTGTTCGTCTCGCGCACGCTCAACCAGGGCCGTGCCACCGGCTTTGCCTCGATGGCCGGCGCGCTGTGCGGCACGCTGATCCACACCACGCTGGTGGTTGTCGGTGTCTCGGCGCTGATCGTCGCCTCGCCGATGGCTTTCTTCGTGCTGAAGATCTTCGGCGCGGGCTATCTCGTCTTCCTGGCCTGGCAGGCAATCACCAGGGGCTCGGCCTTTTCGCCGGAGAAGAAGACAGGCCCCGAGATTTCGCTGTTGCGCAGCTGGGCGGCGGGCCTTGGCGTCAATCTGCTCAATCCGAAGATCATCCTGTTCTTCATGACCTTCCTGCCGCAGTTCGTCTCCGCGCATGATCCGAACGCACCGGGAAAGCTGTTTTTCCTTGGGCTGATGTTCATCGTGCTGTCGGTGCCGGTGACGGTACCGATGGTGCTGGCGGCGGAAAAGTTTTCGGCGGCGATGAAGGCCAGCCCGCGCGTCACGCGGGTGGTCGACTATCTCTTTGCCGGCGTGTTCTCCGCCTTCGCCCTCAAGATCCTGACGGCCCAGGCGAAGTAGGCGCCGTCATCCTGTCTGGCCATCTTCTTTTGAGTCTGGTTCGCCTTGCCACCAGCTTGCGGCCCAGCGCCCGGCGCTGAGCCAATAAAAGATACCACCGACCATGCCGCTGCCGATCACGGCCATGATGGCGCTGGTGTCCCTGACGACGAAGGCGGTGTCATCGCTGTGGTCGGCAAGCCCGAGGAAAACACCGGCAACCACCGCGCCTGCCAGCGCATAGAACAGCCAGTCGCGCCGGCCGAGGATTTCGGCGAGCAGGATGACGACAGAGGCCGGCATCAGGGCGAAATAGGCGACGAACAGGGCGGCGAAGGGAATTGAGAAATACAGGGAAGCCGTCGCCGTCGGATGCGCATGCTCCGGCGTGTAGCCGAGCGATGCCAGCAACAGGATATTGAGGAAGGCGCTCGCCGCCAGCGAGGCGACGGCATAGCCGAACAGGATGACGGTGAAACGGACGAGGTAACCGACGAGACGCGCCATCAATCCCGGCCCAGAGTCTGTCGCGTGCCGGATCTGCGTCCAGCCAGAAGCCAGTAGACCGAACCGGCGGCGATGCCGGCGGTGGCGAGAAAACCCAGAAAGCCCGGATTGAAGACAAAGCTGCTGGCCGAGCGCGGCATGGATACGCCAAAGGCGATGGACGTGATCGCACCCGTGGCGGCGAAATAGAACCATCCCCGCAGCGAAAACCGTTCGGCGACGAAGAGCGCCGGACCGACGATCAACAGCGCGCCGATCATCACGGTCAACACGGCGAGCGGGAACGAGCCCAGCCAGTCGAAGGCGAAAATGATGGACCAATTGCCGTCCTCGATGCCTTCCAGAAGAGCGATCAGCAGCACCGGCACCAGGATCGAAGTCAGCACCGCGGCGACATAGCCGACCGCCATGATGGCGAAGCGTCTTAGCCAGGCGGCGGGGCGGCTCACGCCTCGCCGTGCCCCGCTATCATCATCGCTTCCAGCGCCAGCCGGTCGACCTTGCGCATGCGCTCGGAGTCGGATTTGAGCTGGCCGCAGGCGGCGAGGATGTCGCGGCCGCGCGGCGTGCGGATCGGCGAGGCATAGCCGGCATTGTTGATGTAATCGGCGAATTTCTCGATCGTCTCCCAGTCCGAGCACTGGTAGTTGGTGCCCGGCCACGGGTTGAACGGGATCAAATTGATCTTGGCCGGAATGCCCTTGAGCAGCTTGATCAGGCCCTTGGCGTCCTCGATGGAATCGTTGACGTCCTTCAGCATCACATATTCGAAGGTGATGCGCCTGGCGTTCGACAAGCCGGGATAGGCGCGGCAGGCGGCGATCAGCTCCTTCAGCGGATACTTCTTGTTGATCGGCACAAGCAGGTCGCGCAGATCGTCATTGGTGGCATGCAGCGAGATCGCCAGCATGACGCCGATCTCCTCGCCGGTGCGGAAGATTTCCGGCACGACGCCGGAGGTCGACAGCGTGATGCGGCGCTTCGACAAGGAAAGGCCGTCACCGTCGGAAGCGATCAGCAGCGCCTTCTTGACCGCTTCGAAATTGTAAAGCGGTTCGCCCATTCCCATCATGACGATGTTGGACACTTTGCGGCCCTCGGCCGGCACGATGGCGCCGTCGGGCGTGTCGCGGTCGGGAAAATCGCCGAGCCGGTCGCGGGCGGTGAGCAACTGGGCGAGGATCTCCTCAGCCGTCAGATTGCGCACCAGCTTCTGCGTGCCGGTGTGGCAAAACGAGCAGGTCAGCGTGCAGCCCACCTGCGAGGAGATGCACAGCGTGCCGCGACCCTCTTCGGGAATGTAGACAGTCTCGATCTCGACCGGCCGGCCGGCGCCGCGCGGCGGAAAGCGGAACAGCCATTTGCGCGTGCCGTCGGCGGAAATCTGCTCCTCGACGATCTCGGGCCTGGCGACGGTGAAGTGCTTGTCCAGTTCGGCGCGCAGATCCTTGGAAATGTTGAACATGCCGGCGAAATCGGAGACGCCGCGCACATACATCCAGTGCCACAGCTGCTGGGCGCGCATTTTCGCCTGGCGCTCGGGCACAGTGCCTGATGCAACCAGAGCCTCGGCGAGCTCGACCCGCGTCAGGCCGATCAGCGACGGCTTTTCGGGCTGTGCCGCGCGGGCGCGCAACGCGTCGCGGGCGCCGTCAGTGGTGAGATCGAATGAAAGGGTCATGGTTGCACTGATATAAGCGGTTTGCGGCCGATTTCACGCATCGTGCCGGAAAGGAAGCGCGGCGCATAGCACAGGTTGAGGGCAGAGTCATGGGTTGTGCCGGTTTAACCTCTGGCCTGCACGTGTTAGGGCTCGATACTCCCCGCTCGAGGACAGACATGGCCGGCACATCGCGAAGATATCCCATGCTGCGGCGTTCGCGCGCGATGTGGGGCTCACGGCGGGTGTGGCAGCCGCGCCTGGTGTTCTGGGCCGGGGCGCTTGGCATCGGTGTGATCAGCGTGCTGTTCGCGGTGCTGGCGGACAGGGCGCAGGAACTGTTTCACCTGATGACAGGAGACGCAGGTGGCTGGCGTTTCTATCTGCCGCTTGCCGTTACGCCGTTGGGTTTCGTGCTGTGCGCCTGGCTTGCCCACACCTTCTTTCCCGGCTCGCAAGGCAGCGGCATTCCGCAGGCGATCGCCGCCCGCCATCTTCGCGACGACGAGGACCGCGGCCACATCCTGTCCCTCAAACTGGTGGTCGGCAAAATCATGCTCACCATCGTCGGCCTGTTCTGCGGCGCCTCGATCGGCCGCGAGGGTCCGACCGTGCAGGTCGGCGCGTCGCTGATGCTGCAGGCGGCGCGCTGGGGCGGCATGGTGCAGGCGCGGGGCCTGATCCTGGCCGGGTCGGCCGCCGGTATCGCCGCCGCCTTCAACACGCCGCTGGCCGGCATCGTCTTCGCCATCGAGGAGATGGGCCGCACCTACGAGGCGCGTACCAACGGGCTGGTGCTGACGGCGGTGATCCTGGCCGGCCTCGCCTCGCTCGGCTTGCTCGGCAACTACACCTATTTCGGCGTCGCCAAGGACACGATCTCGTTTGCCGCCGAGTGGCCGCTGGTGATCGCCTGCGGCGTCATCGGCGGCGGGCTCGGCGCGCTGTTTTCGCTGCTGGCGTTGAAGGCGACACGCCGGATCCGGCGCTGGAACACTGGGCAGCCTTTGCAGCGCGCTTTGCTGGTCGCGGCCGTCTGCGGGCTGCTGGTTGCAGTGATCGGCATCGCCTCGGGCGGGCTGACCTTCGGCACCGGTTACGTGCAGGCACGGGGCGCCGTCGAAGGCACGCCGCTGCCATGGTTCTTCTTTGCCGAAAAGTTCCTGGCGGGACTGCTGTCGATGATCTCGGGCATTCCGGGCGGCATCTTCGCGCCCTCGCTGGCGGTCGGCGCCGGCATCGGCAGTTCGCTCGGCCTCCTCTTCGGCGCCAGCACGGGGGCTGCGGCACTGCTCGGCATGGCCGGCTATTTCGCCGGGGTGGTGCAGGCGCCGATGACGGCCTTCGTCATCATCCTGGAGATGACCGGCAATCACGACAATGTCATCGCGCTGATGCTGGCCTCGATGCTGGGCTACGGTACGGCGCGGATGATCTCGCACGAACCGCTCTACCACGCGCTGTCGCGTGTTTTCATCGCCGAGGCGATCCGGCGGCGGCGGGCGGAGGCCGGGCCGGGATCGGCGCAAGGCTGAAAGCAAAAAGGCCGGGCTTTGCGGCCCGGCCTTTCATTCAAAGCGAAGTGCGTGCCTGCACTCCTTGCCTATTTGCACTTGGCAATCGACGTCAGCGCCGCCGAAATACCTTTCAGCGAGAAGACATAGGAGGTGGGATTGCCGCGGCCGGACTTCGCCGTCACCTTCATGTCGGTGCCGGTCTTCATGGCGGCGATCAGCACCGGCTCCTCGGCGGCATTCTCGACCCAGGCCGATTTTCCGCGGGTGAACATCGAAAACGTCTTCTTGTCGATGGTCACGGTGGCCTTGGAGCCGTCCTGGAAGTTGTAGCCGGCAATGAATTGCGGCTCGTAGGACACTTGCTGGCCGGGCCGCTGGCTGACGAAGAAGAACATGTCGCCATGATCGAGCGTAGGCGGCTGCTTGTCGGTCGGCACGGTCAGGACATAGCAGACCTTGCCGCCCGATGCCTGATAACTGTAGGTGCCCCAGGCATTGTGCTGGCCGATCTTGGTCGCCGACTGCGCCAGCGCCGGCGCTGCCACGGCCACCAGGACCAGGCTCGAAACTAGTGCAATTAATCCGCGCATCGCTTTTCCCGTATTCCAAATGGTGCGGAGGCAGGCCGGCTTGGCGTCCTGCCCGTCGCTTCATTTTGATTTAATCTGGGTTACCAAACGGTGAATTTCCGAAGAGAAAAGGATCCTCACCCCGAGGAAACCGCCGCCATTCCCGCGCCGCCGCCTTGCGAGCGGCTGGCGCGACATCCCTTTGGCGACTTGGAGGCCACGAAAGCGGCAAGAGTTTGACTTTTACGCTGCCGCAGAAAGCCGGCTTCAACGGCGTTCCGTGCGTGAGTTCAGCCCTTGTCGGCCATGGCGTCCCTGGCGGCCTGCCGGTGCGCAGTGGTGATGTGGGCACTGACGGCGGTGATCGCGGCGGTGAGCACGGCGATGTCGTCGGTGAAGCCAAGCCCGAAGACGAAGTCGGGGATGACATCCACCGGCAGCACGAAATAACCGAGCGCGGCCAGCAGAATGCCTTTGGCGCGCAGCGGGGTGTTCTTGTCCATGGCGCAGTAGTAGGCGGCCACGACCTCTTCCATGTAGGGGATCTGCCGCGCGGCCTTCTTGGCTGTGCGCCAGAATTTCTCGCGCACTTCGCTCTCGTCTGCCAGCTTGCCGCCAAAGCCGAAGAAATCAAAACCGGATTGTTGCGCCATCAGTGTCTCCTTGCGAGCGCCCATGCGCATCCGGCGCATGCCCGCGGGGGAAAATGTGGTGAAACCCGACCCCGGCTACAAGATGCCGGTGCCGATTTGGGCTTGTCGAGGCGATACCAGGCCTCAGGCGCCGGCAAAACGGTTCATTTTCTTGGCCAGATCGATATCGAGCGCGGTGACGCCGCCGGCGTCGTGAGTGTTCAGCGTCACATCGACGGTCTTGTAGACATTCGACCAGTCGGGATGATGGTCCATCGTCTCGGCGGCAAGCGCGACGCGGGTCATGAAGGCGAAAGCCTCGGAGAAATTCGCGAAGGTGAATGTGCGCTTGATGGAAGCGCCGTCTTCCGCCAGCGCCCAGCCGTCAAGACCGGTCAATGCGGCTTCAGCGGCTTGCCTGCCCAGTTTCTCTCTCGCCATGTCCATATCCTGTGCTATTCGAAAACGACCCTTACCATAGCGACGGATCGATGAGCGCGAAGCCCATAAACTCCATTCTCTTCGTCTGCCTCGGCAATATCTGCCGGTCGCCGTTGGCGGAAGGTGTCTTCCGCGCGGTTTGGGCCGAGCGCGGGTCGGCCCGGGATATCCTGCTCGATTCAGCGGGAACCAGTGACTGGGAGGCCGGCTCTGCCCCCGATCGACGCGCGATCGCGATCGCGGTGCGGCACGGCGTCGACATTTCCGGGCAAAGGGCGCGCAAGGTCACGCCGCAGGACCTCCACCGTTTCGACCTGATCCTCGGCATGGACCGGTCGAATGTCGCCGACCTGAAGGCGCTGGCGCCGGCGGCCGTGCAGGACCGCATCCATCTGTTCCTGGAGTTCGCGCAGGGAAAGGCACGCGACGTGCCGGATCCTTATCATGACGAGGTAGAAGCCTTCGCTTCGGCCTATCGCATGATCCGCGAGGCGTCGGAGGCGCTGGTGACAAGGCTGGACGCGCGGGCGTCCGTGCCTGACAGCGGCCAGGCTTCCTCGACGATGTAAGGTCCGCCGCCGACCGAATCGCGCGACGACATCAGCACGAAACGGCCGATGCGGAACGGCAGCGTCGAGAAATTGCCGCGCGCCGACAGATATTGGGCGACGTCCAGCGGGGTCGAATTGCGTAAGCGTGCCAGCGTGACATGCGGCATGAACTTGCGGGGATCGGCCGGGATGCCGAGCCGCTGGCAGATGCGGTCGATCTCGCCCTGAAGGGCGGCCAGACCGGGCGAGGCGGAAGCGCCTGCCCACACCGCATGCGGCTTCTTCTGGCCGAAAGCGCCGACGCCGGACAGCGCCAGCGAGAAGGAAGGGCGGTGGACGCGGTCGAGCGCGTTGGCGATCTCGTCGGCGACATGGCCGGGGACATCGCCGATGAAGCGCAGCGTCAGATGGTAGTTTTCGACATCGATCCAGCGGGCTCCCGGCAAGCCGCCCCGCAGCAGGGACAGCGAAAGGGCAGCGTCACGCGGAATTTCGAGGGCGGTGAAAAGACGCGGCATGAAGAGCCTCCCTTCCTCGAATCGAACTGTCATCCCCAGCGAATCATCGATAGTCAAACGGAGCAAGAGGTTTGTTGGCCACAGTCCCTGTTAAAAGCCCCATGCGCGGAAACAGTTCCAATCTGCTAGGAATCGCCCGGCACTGCCGCGATCACCTTCTCGACCGTCGGCAGGATGCGTTCGACTATCTGGTCGACGCCTTCAACGCTCGGATGCAGGCCGTCCTCGAGTTGCATGCCGGGCTGGCCGGCGACGCCGTCGAGAAAGAACGGGTAGAGCACGACGTCGTATTTCTTCGCCAGGTCCGGAAAAATGGCGTCGAACGCATTCTGGTAGTCGGGGCCGAGATTGGGTGCGGCACGCATGCCGGCCAGAAGCACGGCAATCTTGCGCTGCTTCAGCTTGCTCAGCATCTCGTCGAGGTTCTTCCTGGTGATGTCGGGCGAAACGCCGCGCAGCATGTCGTTGGCGCCGAGTTCGAGGATGACCAGTTGCGTGCCGTCGGGCACCGACCAGTCGAGCCGCGCCAGGCCACCGCTCGTCGTGTCGCCGGAAACGCCGGCATTGGCGACGCTCACATCATGGCCTTTGGCGCGAAGGGCAGCCTGCAGCCTGTCGGTAAAGCCCTGGTCCGGCCCAAGGCCATAGCCCGCCGTCAGGCTGTCGCCGAAGCCGACGATTTTGAACGGCTCGGCACGCGCTGACGGCATGGCGCCGCAAATGGCGAGGAAAACCATGAGGCCTGCGGCAATACTGCGTTTGAAAGACATGCGGCAGGCCCCATATGAGCTAGGAATTCTTCAGTCGACGGCTTCCGGCAAGCAGAGCCTTCCCAGATTATAGGACGATTTCATTTTGACAGAAGCCGTCATCGCGCTGAAAGATGTATCCCTCACCCTTGGCGAGGGCGCTTCATCGGTCCATGTGCTGAAGGGTGTCAGCCTTGATGTGGCGACCGGGGAGGCGACCGGCATCGTCGGGCCTTCGGGCTCCGGCAAGTCGACATTGCTGATGGTCCTGGCAGGCCTGGAAAGGGTCGATTCGGGTACGGTCCGAATCGCTGGTGAGTTGCTCAACGGCAAAAGCGAGGACCAGATTGCTTCGTTTCGAGGCCGAAACATTGGCATCGTGTTCCAGTCCTTTCATCTCATTCCCAACATGACGGCGCTCGAAAATGTCGCGGTGCCGCTGGAACTGGCCGGCCATGCCGATCCGTTTTCGGTGGCGGCGCGCGAGCTGGCGGCGGTTGGCCTCAGCGACCGCGTCACCCACTATCCCGGCGAATTGTCGGGCGGCGAGCAGCAGCGCGTGGCGATCGCCCGCGCATTGGCGCCGTCGCCGCGCATCCTGATCGCCGACGAGCCGACCGGCAATCTCGACCAGGCGACCGGGCGGCAGGTCGCCGACCTCCTGTTTGCCAAAGCGGCCGAGCGCGGCATGACGCTGGTGCTGGTGACCCATGATCCGGCGCTCGCGGCACGCTGTTCGCGCCAGGTATCGATGCGCTCGGGCCGGATCGAGGCGCCGGCGCCTGTCAAGGTGACGGCCTGATGCCGCTGTCCCGGACGTTGAGGCTCGCGGTCCGCTTCTCGTTGCGCGAGATGCGCGGCGGCCTGTCCGGCTTCCTGATCTTTCTCGCCTGCATCGCGCTCGGCGTCGCGGCCATCGGCGGCGTCAACTCGGTGGCGCGTTCGATCACCGCCGGTGTCGCCAATCAGGGCCAGACGCTGCTGGGCGGCGACCTTCGCTTCGAGATCAATCAGCGTGACGCCAGCCAGGCGGAGCGCAGCTTCCTTGACGGGCTCGGCACAGTTTCCCGGACCGCCAGCATGCGTTCGATGGCGCGTCTGGCCGACGGATCCGACCAGGCGCTGGTCGAGGCCAAGGCGGTCGACCATGCCTATCCTCTCTATGGCACGCTGGAGACCGAGCCGGCACTGTCGAAACAGGAACTGTTCGGCGAAGAGTTCGGCGTCTTCGGTGCGGCGGCACCCGACCTTCTGTTCGAGCGGCTGCACGTCAAGATCGGCGACCGGCTGAAGCTTGGTACCGCCACTTTCGAACTGCGCGCCAGGCTGGTCGCCGAACCGGACGCCGTGTCCGACGGTTTCGGCTTCGCGCCAAGGCTGATGATCTCGACGGACGGGCTGGCGGCCACTGGACTGATCCAGCCGGGCAGCCTGGTCGAGAATGCCTACAAGATCCGCCTACCGGCAGACGCCGACGAGGCGCGACTGAAGGGCGTCCAGGACCAGGCGGCCACGGATTTCCCCGAAGCAGGCTGGTCGATCCGCACACGCAGCAACGCGGCGCCCGCGCTGTCGTCCAACATTGAACGTTTCTCTCAGTTCCTGACCCTGGTCGGGCTGACGGCGCTGGTGGTCGGCGGTGTGGGCGTCGCCAATGCGGTGCGCGCCTATCTCGACGGCAAGCGCGGCGTGATCGCCACCTTCAAGAGCCTGGGCGCTTCGGGCGGCTTCGTCTTTGCCGTCTATCTGGTGCAGATCCTGATCATTGCCGCATTGGGTATCGTGCTGGGCCTTGTGCTCGGCGCGCTGATGCCGTTCGCAGCGAGTGCGGCCTTGCAATCCGTCATTCCGGTGCCGGCCGCAGGCGGCTTCTATCCCGGCGCGCTCGGCATGGCGGCGCTGTTCGGCCTGCTGGTGACGTTGGCTTTCGCGCTGCTGCCGCTCGGCCGCGCCCGCGATGTGCCGGCAACCGCGCTGTTTCGCGAGATGGGGCTGGAAGGCCGCGGCTTGCCGCGCCCCGCCTATGTCGCGGCGGCCATAGGCATCGCGCTGTTGCTGGCGGCGCTGGCCATTCTGTTTTCCGGCGACCAGCGCATCGCCTCGATCTTTGTCGGCGCTACCGTCTTCGCCTTCCTGGTGCTGCGCGTGGTCGGCGCACTGGTGCAATGGGCGGCCAGGAAGAGCCCGCGCGTGCGCTTCGTGGCGCTCAGGCTCGCTATCGGCAACATCCATCGGCCAGGCGCGCTGACGCCATCGGTGGTGCTGTCCTTGGGGCTCGGCCTGACGCTGCTGGTGACGCTGGCGCTGATCGACGGCAATCTCAGGCGGCAGATCTCCGGCAGCCTGCCGGAACGGGCGCCGAACTTCTTCTTCGTCGACATCCAGAGCGCCGATGTCGCGTCTTTCTCGGCGCTGATCGGCAAGGAGGCGCCGCAGGGCGTACTGGCCAAGGTGCCGATGCTGCGCGGCCGGGTGATGGCGCTGAACGGTATCGATGTCGACAAGGTGAAGGTGCCGGCGGAAGGCGCCTGGGTGCTGAGGGGCGACCGCGGCCTGACCTATGACACCAGGCAGCCGCAGAACGCGACGTTGACCGAGGGCAGTTGGTGGCCCGAAGATTACAGCGGCGAGCCGCTGGTTTCGTTTTCGGCGCAAGAAGGCAAGGAGATCGGGCTGAAGCTCGGCGATACCATCACCGTCAACGTGCTGGGACGCAATGTCACCGCCAGGATCGCCAATTTCCGCCAGGTCGAGTGGGAGACGATGGGCATCAATTTCGTCATGGTGTTCTCGCCCAACACATTCGCGGGCGCCCCGCATGGCTGGATGGCGACGCTGACCGAAAAGAGTACCTCGACGGCCGACGACGCCCGCATCCTCAACGCCGTCACCCGCGCCTTCCCGGCGGTGACGACGGTGCGGGTCAAGGACGCGCTCGATGTCGTCAACCGGCTGGTCGGACAGCTCGGCTCGGCGATCCGAGCCGCGGCCGGCGTGGCGCTGATCGCTTCGGTGCTGGTGCTGGCCGGCGCGCTCGCCGCCGGCAACCGGGCGCGCATCCATGATGCGGTGGTGCTGAAGACGCTGGGGGCGACACGCACGACGCTGATATCGGCCTTCTCGCTCGAATACATGCTGATCGGACTGGCCACCGCCATCTTCGCGCTGGCGGCGGGCAGTGCGGCGGCTTGGTTCGTCGTCGCGCGCATCATGACATTGCCGTCGCATTTCATGCCCGAGGTGGCAGTGGCGACCATTCTGTTTTCGCTGGTGATCACGGTCGGCATTGGTCTTGCCGGCACCTGGCGGGTGCTCGGCCACAAGGCAGCACCGGTGCTGCGCAATTTGTGACGACAGGCCCGGAAATGGGCATCCTGGATTAAATCTTGGTAAGAAAGCCCTCCGAAAAGCCGAGGAATCGGCACTTCGCCCTGTCACGAACCGTTACATCCGGTTACGGACTTGTTCTTGACGCGAATAACCATCATATTTCGCCACAGGCATGCTGGAGCCCTGCCAGCGGCGCCTGGGTCCGGAAGGACCTGACACCCGACGGGGCAGAAGCAATAGAGGACTACAATGGCTGATCCCATTCGCAACTACCAGACGCGCGCCGTGCCCGGCGTCAGCGTCGGTGCCGACATCGATCAGGGCCTGCGCGCCTATATGATCAGGGTCTACAATCTGATGGGGCTTGGCCTCCTCATCACTGGTCTTGCCGCGATCGGCACGATCATGCTGGCCACCACCACCGATCCGGCTTCGGCTGTCGCGACGCTGCCAAGCGGCGAGATGCTGACCTCCTTCGGCTACGCGATCTTCGGCTCGCCACTGCGCTGGGTGGTGATGCTGGCGCCGCTGGCTGCCGTGCTGTTCCTGTCGTTCCGCGTTCAGTCGATGAGCGTTTCGGCGGCGCAGACGACGTTCTGGGTCTATGCTGGTCTCGTCGGCCTGTCGCTGTCTTCGATCTTCCTGGTCTACACCACGGCCAGCATCTCACAGACCTTCTTCGCCACGGCCGCCGCCTTCGGTGCGCTGTCGCTGTTCGGCTACACCACAAAGCGCGACCTGACGGCGATGGGCTCGTTCCTGATCATGGGCGTGTTCGGCATCATCATCGCGTCGGTGATCAATATCTTCCTGCAGTCGTCGGCGCTGTCCTTTGCCGTGTCGGCGATCGGCGTGCTGGTCTTCGCGGGCCTGACCGCCTATGACACGCAGAAGATCAAGGAGATGTATTTCGAGGGCGACACTTCCGACGTCGCCGGCCGCAAGGCGATCATGGGCGCTCTGACGCTCTATCTCGACTTCATCAACCTGTTCATGTTCCTGCTACAGTTCATGGGCGACCGCCGCTAAAGCGGTATTGGACCATCAACTTCCGGAAGGGCGGCCCAACGGCCGCCCTTTTCTTTTGTCTTGGCCTTTGCTGTTATTACGAGCAGAGAAACGGCATGCATAAACAATGAGCAATATTGCGATCCGGCCTGCCACGGTGGCCGACCTCGACAGCGTCACGGACATCTATGCCGATGCGGTGACCCAAGGCACGGCGAGCTATGAGCTGGAGCCGCCGAGCCGTGCGGAGATGGGTGTTCGATTCGACAGCCTGACGGCCGGCGGCTTTCCTTACCTGGTGGCGGAGAAGGACGGCACCGTTCTCGGCTACGCCTATGCCGGCGCCTTCCGGCCACGCCCGGCCTATCGCTTCATCGTCGAGGATTCGGTCTATGTCGCGCCCGAGGCCAAGGGCCAGGGCGTCGGGCTCAAGCTGATGCAAAGCCTGATCGAGGCAGTGACGACGGCGGGCTTTCGCCAGATCGTCGCGGTGATCGGCGATGGTCGTCCCGACAGCGCCTCGGTGCGGTTGCACGAAAAGCTCGGCTTTCGCCATTCGGGACGCCTTGAAGGTTCCGGCTACAAGCATGGGCGCTGGCTGGACACGGTGTTCATGCAGCTGTCGCTGAATGGCGGTGCGACGCTGCCGCCGGATCCCGAATCGCTGCCGGAGCGGAAGTTTCGCCTTAGGGGGAACTGAGGAATTGAAGAATTGAAGAATTGAAGAAGATAGCGTCAGGCGTCGAGTGCCCTTTTCATCAATTCATCAATTCATCAATTCTCCAGTTCTTCAATTCCCCTGCTCTAATTCCCCAGCTCAGGCTTCGACCAGCTTCAGCTTGCTGTCGAACACACCAAGCACGCGGCCGAGTTCCTGGCCGCGCTTCAGGATGCGGCCGCCGGCGGCGATGACGGCAAAAGCGCCCTGCTTGCGGGCCAGTTTCGGATCCTTGACGATCTGGAACAGCGGCACTTCGCTGGTGCGGCGAAATACGGAAAACACAGCGCGATCCGCAAGATGATCGATGGCGTAGTCGCGCCATTCATTGGCGGCGACCATGCGGCCGTAGAGCCTGAGGATCTGGTCCAACTCGCGGCGGTCGAACCGCACCGGCTGATCGAGACGTTCGCGTCGCGCCTCGTGCAGCGGGATCAATATCGCGGATGCGTCCCCATCCCCCGTCCCGCCGCTGTCATCGGTCATGCCTCGATCCTTCAAAATGAATCTTTGCCAACCAAAGTTGGCGTGTTCGCGACTGAATTGCAAGCCCAGCGAACCGAGCCCCGCGCCGCGCTGTTTCCGTTACGTCCAGTCACTTTTATGAAACGCCGTGTTGGAATTGGTGATGTTCCGCCACATTTCTGCCTTTTTTTATCCGCGCTCATGCCCCAATGTCCGACGAATTTACCGGTGTTGCCTGAGACGGTTCGGTCCGGCACCGGCTCGTAAACCCCAAGCCCCCCGCCCACGGGTCTGCGTCGGATCGAACCAACCTCGGTTCTTCTTCGGAAGAATCGGGTGCGACGATCCCAAAACCTAAATGACCGACGTCAGAAGCAAGCTGACGTCGGTTTTTTATTGGGTGAGAAGCGGTTCGCGCAGCGAACGAAAAGCCAATTGCTTGGCTTTTCGAGCTTCGAACGCCCTGAGCCTGCGAAGG
>NZ_RZTE01000021.1:0-43643 GCF_003997415.1 Mesorhizobium sp. M7A.F.Ca.MR.245.00.0.0
CCGTCTTGATGGCGACGGGAATGTCCTCGAGGTTCAGCGTGCAGGCTTCCTCGCAGGGCGCGGGGCAGATGCGGCCGGTGAACTCCGGGAAATTGTTGGTCGAATGCAGGTTGCGGATCGCGTTGTCCCAGTCGCCATTGTAGACGAGGTCATTCCAGTCCGGAATCTGGTTGTGGATCGGGCAACCGGTCGGCCCATGGCAGAACGGAATGCCGCAATCCATGCAGCGCGCGGCCTGTTTCTCGACCTCCTTGTCGGACATCGGCAGCGTGAATTCACGGAAATGCCGGATGCGATCGGAGGCCGGCTGGTACTTGTGCACCTGCCGGTCGATTTCGAGAAAGCCTGTTACCTTGCCCATAGTCCAGTTCCTGCTGTCCAGATGGTGCGGTTTTCGCCGCACCCGTTAACCCCTTGAGGCAGCCATGGCAACCTTGCGCCGGAGGTCAAACTGTCGATGAAGATGGGCCGGGAAGCTTGGGCTCCCCGGCAATTGCAAAGCCTATTCCGCCGCGACGCCCATGCGCATGCGTTCCATCTCGATCAGGGCGCGGCGGTATTCGACCGGCATGATCTTGCGGAACTTCGGCCGGAAAATCGTCCAGTCGTCGAGAATCTCGCGGCCGCGTACCGACCCGGTGTAATGCACATGGTTGGAAATCAGCTGGTAAAGCCGCTCCTCGTCATGGCTGGTCATGTCGCCGGAGACGTCGACGCGACCCTTGTGGTCAAGGTCGCCGCCATGGTGCAGCAGCCTTTCCATCAGATCGTCTTCTTCCGGAACCGGCTCCAGCTCGACCATCGCCATGTTGCAGCGCTCGGCGAAATCGCCCGCCTCGTCCAGCACATAGGCGACGCCGCCCGACATGCCGGCGGCGAAATTGCGGCCGGTCTTGCCGATGACGACGACGATGCCGCCCGTCATGTACTCGCAGCCATGGTCGCCGACGCCTTCGACGACGGCGGCGACGCCCGAATTGCGCACGGCGAAACGCTCGCCGGCGACGCCGGCAAAGTAGGCCTCGCCCTCGGTGGCGCCATAGAGCACCGTATTGCCGACGATGATGGACTCCGCCGCGACGATCTTGGCCTCTTCCGGCGGCCGGATGACGATGCGGCCGCCCGACAGGCCCTTGCCGACATAGTCATTGCCGGCGCCGACAAGCTCGAACGAGATGCCGCGCGCCAGGAAGGCGCCGAAGGACTGGCCGGCAGTGCCGGTCAGCTTCACCTGGATGGTGTCCTCGCGCAGGCCCTTGTGCTTGAAGCGCTTGGCCACTTCACCCGACAGCATGGCGCCCGCCGAGCGGTCGACATTGCGGATATCGACCTCGATCTTGACCGGCAGCTTGCTTTCGAGCGCAGGCTTTGCCAGTTCGATCAGCTTGCGGTCGAGCACGTCGTCGATCGGGTGCTTCTGGCGCTCGGTCCAGTGCACCGCCTCATGCGGCGCATCCGGCTTGAAGAACATCTTCGAGAAATCGAGCCCGCGCGCCTTCCAGTGCACGATCAGGTCGCGCTTCTCCAGAAGATCACTGTCGCCGATGATCTGGTCGATATGGGTGTAACCCATCTCGGCGAGCAGCTCCCTCACCTCTTCCGCCACGTAGAAGAAGAAGTTGATGACATGCTCGGGCGTGCCCTTGAAGCGCTTGCGCAGCACCGGATCCTGCGTCGCGACGCCGACCGGGCAGGTGTTGAGATGGCATTTGCGCATCATGATGCAGCCGGCCGCGATCAGCGGTGCCGTCGAGAAGCCGAACTCGTCGGCGCCAAGCAGCGCGCCGATGATAACGTCTCGCCCCGTGCGCAAGCCGCCGTCGACCTGCAGCGCGACGCGCGACCGCAAGCCGTTCAGCACCAGCGTCTGGTGCGTCTCGGCAAGGCCCATTTCCCATGGGCTGCCGGCATGCTTGAGCGAGGTCAGCGGCGAGGCGCCAGTGCCGCCATCATAGCCCGAAATGGTGATGTGGTCGGCGCGTGCCTTGGCGACACCCGCCGCGACCGTGCCGACGCCGACTTCCGACACCAGCTTGACCGACACGTCGGCCGCCGGATTGACGTTCTTCAGATCGTAAATCAGCTGTGCCAGATCCTCGATCGAATAGATGTCGTGATGCGGCGGCGGCGAAATCAGGCCGACGCCCGGCGTCGAATGCCGGACCTTGGCGATGGTCGCGTCGACCTTGTGGCCGGGCAGCTGGCCGCCCTCGCCGGGCTTGGCACCCTGCGCCACCTTGATCTGCATCATGTCGGAATTGACGAGGTATTCGGCCGTGACGCCGAAACGGCCCGAGGCGATCTGCTTGATCGCCGAGCGTTCGGGGTTCTTGCCGCCGCCAGGCAGCGGCAGATAGCGGTCGGCCTCTTCGCCGCCCTCGCCGGTGTTCGACTTGCCGCCGATCTGGTTCATCGCGCGCGCCAGCGTGGTATGCGCTTCGCGCGAGATCGACCCGAACGACATCGCCCCGGTCGAGAACCGCTTGACGATGTCGGCCGCTGACATGACGTCGTCGAGCGCCACCTTCTTGCGGCCGGTCTCTCCGGCCAGCTTGATCTTGAACAGGCCGCGAATGGTCTGGGCGCGGGCCGTCTCGCTGTCGATCTGGGCGGAATAGTCCTTGAACGTTTCCCACGACCCCTGGCGCACGGCGTGCTGCAAGGTGGCGACTGCGTCGGGCGACCAGATATGCGCCTCGCCCCGCATGCGGAACATGTATTCGCCGCCGACCTCGAGGCTGTTGCGCAGCACGGGGTCGTTGCCGAAACCGTCATTGTGGCGGCTGAGCGTCTCGGCCGCGATCTCGTCCAGGCCGACGCCTTCGATCAGCGTCGCGGTGCCGGTGAAATATTGCTGCACGAAATCGGTCTTCAGGCCGATGGCATCGAAAATCTGCGCGCCGCAATAGGACTGGTAGGTCGAGATGCCCATCTTGGACATCACCTTGAGGATGCCCTTGCCGATCGACTTGATGTAGCGCGAAACGACCTCGTAGGCGTCCACTTCCTTCGGCAGTTCGCCGCGCTTGTGCATGTCGAGCAGCGTGTCGAAGGCAAGGTACGGGTTGATCGCCTCGGCACCATAGCCGGCAAGGCAGCAGAAATGATGCACTTCGCGCGGCTCGCCGGATTCAACGACGAGGCCGACCGAGGTGCGCAGCCCCTTGCGGATGAGGTGATGATGGACCGCGGCCGTAGCCAGCAGCGCCGGGATGGCGATGCGGTCCGGCCCGACCTGGCGGTCGGACAGGATGATGATGTTGTAGCCGCCGGCGACCGCCGCCTCCGCCCGCTCGCACAACCGGTCGATGGCGCCCTGCATGCCCGCGGCCCCTTCGGCCGAGCCATAGGTGATGTCGATCGTCTTGGTGTCGAAGCGGTCCTCGGTGTGGCCGATGGAACGGATCTTTTCGAGATCGCCATTGGTCAGGATCGGCTGGCGCACCTCGAGCCGCTTGCGGCGCGAATTGCCGACCAGGTCGAAGATGTTGGGCCGCGGCCCGATGAAGGACACCAGGCTCATCACCAGCTCCTCGCGGATCGGATCGATCGGCGGGTTGGTGACCTGGGCGAAGTTCTGCTTGAAGTAGGTGTAGAGCAGCTTCGACTTGTCCGACATCGCCGAGATCGGCGTGTCGGTGCCCATCGAGCCCACCGCCTCCTGGCCTGTCGTCGCCATCGGCGACATCAAGAGCTTGGTGTCTTCCTGGCTGTAGCCGAACGCCTGCTGGCGATCGAGCAGGCTGACATCCTTGCGCAGCGCGCGCGGCTCGACCGGCTTCAAATCTTCGAGGATGAGCTGTGTGTTGGAGAGCCAGGTCTTGTAGGGATGCTTGGTCGCGATCTCCGACTTGAGCTCCTCGTCGGAGACGATACGCCCCTTCTCCAGGTCGATCAGAAGCATCCGGCCTGGCTGCAGCCGCCACTTCTTGACGATCTTCTCCTCGGGCACCGGCAGCACGCCGGCTTCCGAGGCCATGATGACGCGGTCGTCATCGGTGACGATGTAGCGTGCCGGGCGCAGGCCATTGCGGTCGAGCGTGGCGCCGATCTGGCGGCCATCGGTGAAAACCACCGCCGCCGGCCCGTCCCACGGCTCCATCAGTGCCGCATGGTATTCGTAGAAAGCCTTGCGATCGGCATCCATGAGCTTGTTGCCCGCCCAGGCTTCCGGGATCAGCATCATCATGGCATGGCTGAGCCTGTACCCGCCCTGGAACAGGAACTCGAGCGCATTGTCGAAGCAGGCGGTGTCGGACTGGCCGTCGTATGAGATCGGCCACAGCTTCGAGATGTTGTTGCCGAACAGTTCGGAATCGACCGACGCCTGGCGCGCAGCCATCCAGTTGTTGTTGCCGCGCACGGTGTTGATCTCGCCATTGTGGGCGACCATGCGGTAGGGATGCGCCAGCTTCCAAGACGGGAAGGTGTTGGTCGAGAAGCGCTGGTGGACGAGGATCAGCGCGGTCTCGAAGCGCGGATCGATCAGGTCCTTGTAATACGCGCCGACCTGGTAGGCCAGGAACATGCCCTTGTAGACGATGGTGCGCGCCGACAGCGACACGCAATAGGCGCCGATGTCCTTGTTGTCGTTCTCGGCGTAGATGCGGCCCGATATGACCTTGCGCAGCAGATAGAGCCTGGCCTCGTATTCCTCGTCATCGGTAATGTCTGGCGTGCGGCCGATGAAGATCTGCCGGTGGAACGGCTCGGATGCCACGATGTCAGGCGCCTTCGACAGCGACGAATTGTCGACGGGCACGTCACGGAAACCGATGAGCGGAAGCCCCTCGGATTGCGCCGATTCGACAATGATGTCCTCGATATGGGCGCGAAGGGCCGCGTCCTGCGGCATGAACCAGTGTCCGACGCCGTACTGACCCGCCGGCGGCAGCTCGATGCCCTGGGCCGCCATCTCCTCACGGAAGAACTGGTCGGGAAGCTGCACCAGCACGCCGGCGCCATCGCCGACCAGCGGATCGGCGCCAACGGCGCCGCGATGCGTCAGGTTTTCGAGCACAGCCAGCCCGTCCTTGACGATCTGATGCGACTTCACGCCCTTCATATTGACGATGAAGCCGACGCCGCAGGCGTCATGCTCGTTGCGCGGATCGTAGAGGCCCTGGGCGGAAAAGCCGTTGGCGGTTCGGCTAATATTGGATCGCAAGGTGGTTTTGACGGTTGCCGCTTTCGTCTGCGCGGCCTGGCCGTTCGTCGCAGAGTGCGTCATGTCCGTCATCTCCTGTCCTCCATTCCCAGCCATTCAGGCGCTGGTTTGCCTCGGCAAGCGCTTGGCTCACCCTGATCCTTGTGGCACGTCTTGCGAAATCCTTGCCGAACCAGGCGGCTTTCCGCATGGATCGCATCTGGTAATCGTACAGGCCAGAGTCTGGCTGTCCACCTGTCGCTCGCGGCAACAGCCGGAGAGGCCCAATGATACGCCAATCCGGCTCGTTTTGTGCGACAAAATAAGACAGCACTACTGTCCTAAATTTTTATGGCAGAAATCCGGGACGCACACAAGACCGATTCACAAAAAACTTGGGCTTTTCGCGACAGAAAATGTCGTCAAGTCCGGAAAAAACGTAAGCTTCAGTCGTCGACCTGGGCTTTGTCGGTTGGCTGGCTTTACGGTTTTTCCGGCGCCTGGCCCCTTGCGGTCCGCTCGCGAAACCGGTCAACTTCAGACTGATTTCCCCAAAACCCGATCTCCCCAACCCCCCGACCTCCCAAGACATAGGCAGATGCATGTTCTTCGCTTCCGACAATTGGGCAGGCGCCCATCCCAATATTGCCGCCGGCCTGTCGGCCAATGCCGGCGGCTTTTCCACCGCCTATGGCGACGGTGCGCTCGACCGGGCAGTCTACCAGCGCTTCAGTGAGATTTTCGAACGCGAGGTCGCGGTGTTCTTCGTCGCCACCGGCACGGCCGCCAACTCGCTGGCGCTCACCGCTTACAACAAGCCGGGCGGCATTTCCTTTGCCCATCGCGAATCGCATGTCATCGAGGACGAATGCGGCGCGCCGGTATATTTTTCCGGCGGCTCTCGCCTGCATGAGATCGATGGCGCGCTGGGCAAGATCGATCCGCACAATCTGGAAAGGACCATCGGCCGTTTCGCACCGGAAATTGTCCATTGGGGACGGCCGATGGCCGTTTCGATCACCCAGTCGACCGAGGTCGGCACCATCTACGGCCTGGATGAGATCGAGACGATCTCGGCGATCGCCAAACAATATTCGGTGCCCCTGCACATGGATGGCGCCCGCTTTGCCAATGCGCTGGTCGCACTCGACACGACACCGGCCGAAATGACCTGGAAACGCGGCGTCGACATCCTCTCCTTCGGCGGCACCAAGAACGGCTGCTGGTGCGCCGAAGCGATCGTGCTGTTCGACCTCGATCGTGCCAGGGAATTGGCGTTCCTGCGCAAGCGCGCCGCCCAGCTGTTTTCGAAATCGCGCTTCGTCGCGGCGCAGTTCGAAGCCTATTTCAAGGACGGATTGTGGCTGGACACCGCCCGCCACGCCAACGCCATGGCCGCACGCCTTGCCGCCGCGATCGAGGATTCGGCAACGGCCAAGCTGGCATGGCTGCCGCAGGCGAACGAGGTTTTCGCGGTGATCAAGAAAGCCGAGGCCGAGAGGCTGCAGGCCGCGGGTGCCGCCTTCTACGACTGGCACAAGCCGCATGGCTTTGACGGCCACATCGGCGAGGACGAGTTGCTCTACCGCTTCGTCACCAGCTTTGCGACGACAGCCGATGAAGTCGACCGTTTTGGCCAGCTGATCGCCTGATAACGCATTTCCCCGACAACAAAAAAGCGGCGCCTTTCGGCGCCGCTTCCGTCTCGGGAGGAGACTTGTATTTTAGGCAGCGGTCTTGGCCTCGATCTGCTTGGCCTTGGCCGAAGACGCCGTAATGGCGATCTTGCGCGGCTTCAGCTCCTCGGGGATGTTGCGCTTGAGGTCGACGAAGAGCAGGCCGTTCTTCAGCGAGGCGCCAACGACCTCGACGTGGTCGGCAAGCTGGAAGCGGCGTTCGAAAGCCCTCGAGGCAATGCCGCGATAGAGCAGCTCGGAGCCTTCGCCGGTGCCCTCGTCCTTGCGCTCACCCTTCACGGTCAGCACGTTGCGATGGGCTTCGATCGAGATTTCCTCGTCAGAGAAGCCGGCAACCGCCATCGAGATCCGGTAGGAATCCTCACCGGTGCGCTCGATGTTGTAGGGCGGATAGGTCTGCGCGCCATCCGGCTGCGCGAGCGAATCGAGCATCGTGAACAGACGATCGAAGCCCACGGTCGAGCGATAAAGCGGGGAAAAATCAACGTGACGCATGAGGTGTTCTCCTGTTGAGCAACATGGTTTGCGTATGGCCGGTGCGAAACCCTTGAGCGGCGTTTCGGGTGGACCAGCGGCCCCGACATTGGCGACCGCACGAGACATTTGGGGAGCGCTGGAAAGCATTTCAAGATTTCACCTGGCGGCAAAAGCCACGGCGGCCGGACCCTTGATGAACGGCAGATGAACCGGCACTTCGGCGCGCGTTCAGGCAGCCGGCGCTAAAGTCCATTCCAGGATCAAGGACTGGCGGCGCCGATTGCACAACAGGCACCGCAACGAGGCCGACCGGGTGTAACGTCCCTTCCTCCCGGATCGACAGAGGCCGGAAGCACGCTTTCAAGCGGCTTCCGGCCTTCCCTGATGCAGCCTCCCCTTCACCGGGAATTCCTTGGCTTTTGGCGCATGGGCGTCTATCACCTTAGCGGAGCCGGCCAGCGCAGGCGGGCATGCGAGACGCCGAGCACGAAGCGCCGAATGACGGATCTTTTCACCGAAAACTCCCTTTTTCACGAAATCGAGGGCAATCCGCGGCCGGAAAATGCCACCGGCGGCTTCTTCACCACGCGTGACCGCAAGAATATCCGCTACGGCCTGTTCGGCGCGGTCGCTCGCCCGATGAAGGGCACCGTGGTCCTGCTCACCGGCCGCAACGAGTGCATCGAGAAATATTTCGAAACCATCCGCAACCTTGCCGATCGCGGCTTTGGCGTCGCCACGCTCGATTGGCGCGGCCAGGGCGATTCCGACCGGCTGATCCGCGATCACCAGCGCGGCTACGTCAGCAGCTTCCGCGAGTACACCGCCGACCTCGAACAGTTCTTCGAGGAGATCGTGCTGCCCGATTGCCGCGGACCGTACTACATCCTCGCCCATTCGGCAGGTGCCTTGATCACCCTGCTTGCCGCCCCATCAATGGTGAACCGCATCCGGCGCATGGTGCTGATCGCGCCCTTCCTGACGCTGCCCGACCTGCCGGTCTCGATCTCGACGGTTCGCCGCGTCTGTTCTCTGTTCTGCGCTCTCGGCCTCGGCCGGCTCTACGCCGCCTGGGGTCCGCGGCCGAGGATTACGGCCCCGTTCGAGACCAACAAGCTGACATCGGACCCGGAGCGCTATCGGCGCAACACACGGATCTATGAAGAATACCCGCAACTGGCGCTTGGCGGGCCGACGATCCGCTGGCTGCAGGCAGCCGCGAAAGCATCGGAAGCCGTCAGCGACCCCGACTTCATGGCTCGGATCCAGGTCCCGCTGCTGATCATCGCCGCCGGCGCCGACCAGGTCGTCTCGACCAGGGCCGTGGAAGCCTACGCCAGGCGTCTGCGGCTCGGTTCGCTGCTGATGATCGATGGCTCCCGCCACGAAATCCTGCAGGAAGCCGACATCTACCGCGAGCAATTGCTCGCCGCCTTCGACGCCTTCATTCCCGGCAGCGACGACCCCACAGCCTGACGGGCGCCGGTCGCTGGCCCGCTCCCCAAGGGGTGCCGCCGGCAGTAAAACGACTGCTTCAAGCGGTCGGCATCACCTGAATGGCGGCGGACGCTCGTTTAGCCGCGCAGGGCGGCCATGGCGGCGGCATGAAGTTCCGGCGTCGCCGCGGCGAGTACATCGCCGCCCTGTTCCGCCGGCCCGCCATCGAATGTGGTGACGACGCCGCCTGCCTTTTCGATGATCGGGATCAGCGCCACGATGTCGTAGGGCTTCAATCCGGGATCGGCGACGATGTCGACGCTTCCCGAGGCGATCATGGCGAAGGCATAGCAATCGGCGCCATAGCGGGCGAGCTGGATCTGTCTTTCGAATGCATCGTAACGGTTGCGCGCCTCGCCCTTGAACAGGGCCGGCGTGGTGGTGAACAGCGTCGCCTGGTCCAACTTCGTCGTCTTGCGGGTCGTCAGTTTTCGCGGCCCGCCTGGCCCCTCATAATGGGAGCCCGAGCCGTTGGCGTAGAAAAGCTCGCCGGTGAAGGGCTGCGCCATCATGCCGGCAACGGCGTCGCCGTCGACCGTCAGCCCGACCAGTGTGCCCCACACCGGCAGACCGGAAATGAACGCGCGGGTGCCGTCGATCGGGTCAATCACCCAGACGTGCCGGCTCGAAATGTTCTCGCTGCCATGCTCCTCGCCTAGAATACCATGATCGGGATACTCAGCCGATATCAGAGCCCGGATGGCGCGCTCGGCCTCGCGATCGGCCTCGGTGACCGGATCAAAACTGCCCTGTTCCTTGTTGGCGACCGCACCTTGGGCACGAAAGCGCGGCAAGGTCTCCGCCGCTGCCGCCTGCGCGATGCGACGCATGAAATCGATGCTGATGTCCAACTGATTCTCCCGCATTGCAGCATGCCCGAGCCCGGCTTTGCCGCCAATTTCGTGCCAAAACAAGGGTGTCGAGGATTTTTCCGCGACGGCATCTGTTGCCTGGATGTCACACAGGCGCCATCGAAACGCAATTTCCACATCAGAGTGAATTAAAAAAGGCTGAAGGTCGCTTGACATTTGTGCAGCGCACAATACCCTCAATCTCGGACAGGGTTTCCTGTCCATGCCCTCCTTGGGCGTTTCCTCCCTAGACTTCGACCGTATCGTGCAAACGATGCGGTCTTTTTTTATGGCGCCATTCAGTCCGCGGCCAGCGGCAGGTTATTCACTCCGCGGCCAGTGGCAAGTCGATGAAATGATGATCGGGCATCGACATCAGGTCGGCTGAGAACCGCGTCAGATCGTCGGCCAGCGCATCGAAGCCGGCAGCCTTCTCGAATGTCCGCTCGTTCATATAGAGCCCCCGGTTGACCTCGATCTGCAGCGCGTGCAGATGGCGCGCCGGGCGGCCATAGTGCTCGGTGATGAAGCCGCCGGCGTAGGGCTTGTTGTGGGCGACCGAATAGCCCATGGCGCTGAGCAGGCCGATCGCGGTGTCGGTCAGGGCGGCCGTTGCCGAGATGCCGAAACGGTCGCCGATGATGAAGTCGGGCCGCTGGCCGCTGTCGCCGACCCTGATGCTCGCCGGCATCGAATGACAGTCGATCAGCACGGCAAAGCCGAACCGCGCATGGGTTCTGGTCAACAGCCGCTTCAGCGTCTCGTGATAGGGCTTGTAGACGGCCTCGATGCGGGCGACCGCTTCGGCCAGCGGCAAGCGGCCGGAATAGATGTCGAGCCCCTCGCCGACCAGCTTCGGCACCGTGCCCAGCCCGCCGGCCACCCGTGCCGAGCGGATGTTGCAGAAGGACGGCACCGGCTCGGCGAACATGCGCGGATCAAGCTCCCACGGTTCACGGTTGACGTCGAGATAGGCTCTCGGGAAATTCGCCGCCAGCAGCGGTGCGCCGAGCGCGACGGTCCCGCCGAACAGCTCATCGACGTAGCAGTCCTCGGACCGGCGGATGGCGTTGCGGTCCAGCCTTGCCATGGCAAGGAAGCGCTCCGGATAGTAGCGGCCGCTATGCGGTGAGTTGAAGAGGAAGGGGACGCGCTGCTCGACGCCCGACCGGATTTCGAAGGGTGGAAAGACCGAAAAATCCTCGGCTGCCGTCTTCAATTTGAACGAACCCGAAAACACCAGTGCATCATGATGTGAAAGTGCCACCTTGCAAGCCTCGTGTCCAGCATTTCGGCCGCAGCACACGCCCGGCAAATATGGATCATCCCCGTCAGCGTTCACTTGATGTTTACCCTCACCTCCTCATATACAGGATGGTTAACGGGCTTGCCCAACGGCAACCTCGGGCGGGTGATTCGGACGGGATATCATGGCACGCATTCTTCTGGCGGAAGACGACGACGATATGCGTCGGTTCCTCGTCAAGGCGCTGGAGCGCGCCGGTTACCAGGTCAGCGATTTCGACAATGGCGCCAGCGCCTATGAGCGGCTGCGCGAGGAGCCTTTCTCGCTGCTGTTGACCGACATCGTCATGCCGGAGATGGACGGCATCGAACTGGCGCGGCGCGCCACAGAGATCGATCCTGATCTGAAAGTCATGTTCATCACCGGTTTCGCCGCCGTTGCGCTGAACCCGGATTCCAAGGCGCCGAAAGACGCCAAGGTGCTGTCGAAGCCCTTCCACCTGCGCGACCTCGTCAACGAGGTCGAAAAGATGCTGCAGGCGGCGTGAGCCGTTTTTAGCCGAGGCGCCGCACTCTTCGCCACTGCGGCGAGACGACGCCTTCTTTCCTTTTTCCTGCTATTGACGCGCTGGATCAAAAATGGTGTATGCGCGGCTTCGGATGGGCGTGTAGCTCAGCGGGAGAGCACTGCATTGACATTGCAGGGGTCACAGGTTCAATCCCTGTCACGCCCACCATCCAACCAGACAAGCAGATCTTGCATCGGCATTTCCCGGCTGGTTCCCCAGAGGTAGAGCGGTTCGCATAGGTTGACTTATAGCCTGCACCTGGCGCAACGCCGCATGCAGTGCTTGAGCTTGGCGAACGGTTTGTCGATTTGGGCTGAGGTCCGGACTATAGGGGCAGGAAGAAGAGCCCTTGCGAAGCCAGCCTACTGGTCATCGTCATCGCCATTGTCTGGATTGTCGACCAAACATCCCGCGCCGTGACACCCTTGGTAATTGCCTTGAGTGTCGAAATTCGGATTGCCGTCCTTGTCGTAACTCGGCCTTGGGTCGATGTAGCTGTCGTTCTTTCGACGCGCTTCCTTGCGATCCTTGTCTCTCTGTTCCTGCGCGGCTATGCGATCCATTGAGCGCTGCTCGTCTTCTGAACGTTGTGAAGTCTGTTGCATCATGCAGTCGGCAAACCTGTTGGTTCCTGGCCTATAGCCGTAAGAAGCGCACTGTTGCTGATCCATTGCGCGCTGATCCTCAGCGCTGACGCAACCAGCAACCGCCAACGGCACAAGCGCGATCAGCACATATCTCATCTTGAAATTCGGCATTTTGTCACTCCAGATCATTCTGATGGCACCGGGCAAGAGAGGTCACCCTCCTGGCAGTTCAGGTAGGCCCTCAACTGCCTGGTGCGAGCCTTGGTCAGTTCAGCTTGACAAGCAGCGGCAACCATCGGCGCCGCGGAGCCACCATCGTCACCGCTGGATTGAAATGTGCATTCGGCGTTGCGGAACGCAATCCACGCTCTCTGCGCTTTCACCAACCGCGCCTTGGCGTCGGAATCGTCCGTAAGCCGCTTCTGGATTTGCTTGAAGGTTTGGTTCAACGCCTGATCGGCTCTTTTGAAGTCCGAAGCTGGATCAGCCAGAGCCGCGGTGGCGGCGAACGACAGCATGGCGACGCCAGCAAGTAGAAAACGCATGATTGTATCCCCGGAGTGAAAACAACCACAAGTAAGCACGCATGGGGGCAGCCGACAAGCACCGAAAAACCGTATAGTAAGCAAAGGGTTGTCGGGTTCAACAACGCAGGACGGACGAGGCTGGGGCCGTGGGGTGATATGCGGGGAATGGCCGCCACAAGCTGACGTTGAGATTTGCCGTTTCGCCATTGTCGTGGGCGGCGCCGGCGAGTTTCGCAACCCGGTCCTGGCAGACCGGACGCCGGACGCAAACGCCGTCGCAGAAAGCTGTGCGCCCGTCCCGGTGCTGACCGGGACGGGCGACAGGCAATCAGATCATTGCGGCTCTGGATCAGGCGTATTTCCCGGCCTGTCGCCGCCGCCCTTGCCTTCACGGCAAGGCTCGCCGATGCCGCAGCATTTGCCGTTGTAGGTAACGCCGGGCTTCAGCTTGTCGCATTCCCTGGGAGCGGTTGTCTTGCAGCCGGCCAGCACCGAAACGGCGATGGCGGCCAAAAGGACGTTTCTTGAAACAGTAAACATCAGACGTTCTCCTTGATGGACCATGTTTGGACACATCGCTTGGTCGCGCCTCGGGAGAAATTGGTTCACAAGAAAATTGATGACGGCGGCGAAACCTTCCTCGCGGTCGTTCGACACCGGAGGCGCCTGGGCAGGCGCAGCAATCGCGTGGCGACGCGTCCTCTTCGACCGGTCAGCCTTTCCGCGCTTCAGATGCCCGCGACGGTGCAAAGGCTCTTCATTCTGGCTACCGCCAGATCGGGATCAGCGAGCAATCCTGCCTGGTCGGCAAGGCGGAACACGTCGGCATAGTGACGGATGCCGCGCGCCGACTGCATGCCGCCGACCATCGCAAAATGGTCCTGATGGCCGTTCAGCCAGGCCATGAAGACGATGCCGGCCTTGTAGTACTCGGTGGGCGCCTCGAAGATTTTTCGCGATAGCGGCACGGTCGGCGCCATCAAAGCGTCATAGCCGGCGCGATCGCCTTCCGCCAGTTTCGACAGCGCCGCGTTGGCGACCGGCGCAATCGCATCGAAAATACCGAGCAGTGCGTGCGAGTGTCTTTTCTCGTCGCCGGCGATCAGTTCGGGATAATTGAAATCGTCGCCAGTGAACATGACGACGCCGTCCGGCAGACGGTTCCTCAGCGCGACCTCCTTGCCGGCATCGAGCAGTGAGATTTTTATCCCCTCGACCTTGCCAATATGGCGTTCGATGATGGCAACCACTGTATCGAGAGCGGCCTCGAAATTCTCGCTGCCCCAATAGCCCCTGAGCGCCGGATCGAACATGTCGCCCAGCCAGTGCAGGATGACCTTGCCGGATGCTTGGGACAGGATGCGGTCGTAGACGCTGACATAGTCGTCCGGCCCCTTGGCAACTGCCGCCAGTGCCCGGCTGGCCATCATGATCGCCTTGCCGCCCAAGCCTTCGATGAAAGCGAATTGCCGCTCATAGGCGGTGACCACATCGTCCAGCGTCCTGGCGGCGGCGGGCGCCAGCTGGTCGGTCCCGGCACCCGAGGCGAGATCGGCGCCATCGACGGTGCGCGCCTCGGCGATCGAACGGCGGATCAATTCCTGCGCGTTTGCCCAGTCGAAACCCATGCCGCGCTGCGACGTGTCCATCGCTTCGGCGATGCGGAATCCCAACCGCCACAGATGGTGACGGAACGTCATCGTCCTGTCCCAGTCGACCACCGGCCTGGACCACGGATCGGTCATGGCAAGCGGATCGGCAACGACGTGCGCGGCGGCATAGGCGATACGCGAAAATCGCGCGCCGATGTCAGGCTGCACCGGTTCGCCGACCAGCGTGTACCGGGTGCTGCCGCCCCCCTCACCAGGCAAGGCAATGTCCATCGATCTCTCCCTTCGCAACGCTATTAAATGGAACGTTCCAATAAATCAAGAACCTTTAAGATTCGAATTCCACGGCGGGAAGAATGCTGCATCGCAACACAAAATCCTTGTAGAGCAAGCCGTTTGAGTACGCACAATCGACATTCGAGGCGCGGGAAAAATCCCGATTGACTCACGAGCGGAGCAGAGATTAGAACGTTCCAATAGTTTGGGCCTGCAGTCGGGGAGGATGCATCTGGATGGCCAACCGGGCCAAGGCGACGATATTCGACATCGCCCGCGAAGCAGGCGTGTCCAAATCGACGGTATCGCTCGTGCTCCAGGGCAGCGGGCTGATCCGGCCCGAAACAGCGAGCAAGGTGCGCAAGGCGATCGAGGATGTCGGTTACGTCTACAACCGCGGCGCCGCCAATCTGCGCAAGGCGCACTCCAATGTCATCGGCATGGTCATCAACGATCTCACCAATCCTTTCTTCGCAGAGCTGGCGGTCGGCATGGAACGCGTCTTCCAGTCCGCGGGCATCGTGCCGTTCATCGCCAACACGGCGGAAAATCCGGTGCGCCAGGAAGAAGTGCTGAAATCGCTGATGGAGCAAGGCGTCGCCGGCCTCATCGTCTCGCCGGCTCGCGGCACGACGCCGGGCGCCTTCAGGCGGATTGAGACGGCGGGGCTGCCGGTTGTCTTCGCCATGCGCCGGCTTCCCGAGAGCCGCATTCCGGTCATCGCGCCCGACAATCATCGCGGCGCCTATCTCGCCACCGCTCATCTGATCGGCAAGGGACATCGCAGGCTGGTCTTCTTCGGCGGTTCGTCCGACCTGGTGGTCTATCACGATCGGCTTGGCGGATTTCGCGAAGCCTGCGAGACGCAGGGCATCTCCGACCGCGACGCACTGGTCGTCGAGGGAGAGACCAGCCGCAGAGGCGGCATCGCGTGCCTCGAAACCGCTCTCGCAATGGCTGAACCGCCGACCGCGGCACTCTGCTTCAACGACGCCGTCGCCTTTGGCGCCATGCTGGCGCTGCGCAAGCGCGGACTTGAGCCGGGAGTTGATTTCGCCATCGTCGGGTTCGACGATGTGGCCGAGGCCGAACATTACATGCCGGCTCTGACCAGCGTCGCGGTGGACTCGGCCGGCCTCGGCGAACGCGCCGCCCATGTCATGCTGAAAATGATCCAGTCGCGCACCACGCGCGCTGAGGACCATATCGGCGCGGTCAATCTCGTGGTCAGGGAAAGCTGTGGCCCGGATCGCCGCACCCGAAACAGGACGGCCGGTTCGGGGAGCACGAATTGAGCAAGGTCGTTTCGGCAGCTCAGGCAGCGGGCCTGATCAAGGACGGCATGGTCGTATCCGTGTCGTCGTCGAGCGGTCTCGGCTGTCCCGACGCCGTGCTCGCCGCGATCGGCGAACGCTTCGATGGGGAAGGCCACCCAAAAAATATCACCACGCTGCACCCGATCGCCGCCGGCGACATGTACGGCATCAAAGGCATCGACCATCTGGCCAAGCCGGGACTGCTGAAGCGTACTTTGTGCGGCTCCTACCCGTCCGGCCCCTCCTCTTCCGAACCGCCGCAGATATGGAAGATGATCGGCGACAATTCGGTGGCCGCCTACAACGTGCCGTCCGGCATCCTGTTCGACATGCACCGCGAAGCGGCCGCCAAGCGGCCGGGCGTGCTGACCAAGGTCGGCCTCGACACCTTCGCCGACCCGCGCCACCAGGGCTGCGCCATGAACGCCGCCGCAAGCGAGCCGATCGTTTCGGTGCAGCAGTTCGACGGCGAGGAATGGCTCTATTTTCGCTCCATCGTGCCGCAGGTCTCGATCATTCGCGCCACGTCGGCCGACGAGCGCGGCAACCTCACCTACGAGCATGAGGGCGCCTATCTCGGTGGCCTCGAACAGGCGCTCGCCGCCCGTAACAATGGCGGCATCGTTATCGCGCAGGTCAAGCGCGTCGTCGAAAACGGTACGCTGAAACCGCATGACGTGCGCGTGCCGGGAGTCCTGGTGGACCATATCGTCGTCGCGCCCGACCAGTTGCAGACGACGCTGACACCCTATGACCCGGCGATCTCCGGAGAAATCTTCCGGCCGCTGTCGAGCTTCCGCACGCCGGAGATGAACGTCCAGAAAGTGATCGCGCGCCGCGTCGCCATGGAGTTGCGCGACGGCATGGCCGTCAACATCGGCTTCGGCATTTCCGCCAATGTCCCGCGCATCCTTCTCGAGGAAGGACAGCATGGCAAGATTACCTGGGTGATCGAACAGGGCGCGGTCGGCGGCGTGCCGCTGCTCGACTTCAAATTCGGCTGTTCGTCGAACGCCGACGCCTTCATGCCCTCGCCGCACCAGTTCATCTATTTCCAGGCGGGCGGCTTCGACGCCTCGCTATTGTCTTTCCTGCAGATCGACCGCCATGGCTCGGTCAATGTCTCGAAGCTTTCGGCGCGCCCGCATGTCACGGCTGGCGCCGGCGGCTTTGTCGACATCACCGCGCGGGCGAAGAAGATCGTGTTTTCCGGCTTCTTCAACGCCGGGGCAAAACTCTCATTGGCCGATGGCGGCATCCGCATCGATCAGGAGGGCAAGGTCAAGAAGGTGGTCAACGAAGTCGAGCACATCTCGTTTTCGGGCAAGCGCGCAGTCGCGCAGGGACAGGACATCACCTATGTCACCGAACGCTGCGTGATGAGGCTGACGCCGGAGGGCCTGGTCGTCACAGAACTCGCACCCGGCATCGATCTGCAGCGCGATGTGCTGGCGCAGTCGGAAATTCCGTTGGGCATTGCCAAGGACCTCAAGACGACACCGGCAGCCCTCTATCAGGAGCAACCGATAGGCCTGTCGCTGAATGGCGGCGCCTCGCTTGGAGGCGCGCATGGCTGAGCACCTCGTCACCTTTGAAACCGACGGCGCCATCGGCGTCGTCACGCTGCGCCGGCCGGAGAAATTCAACGCGCTGGACATTCCGATGCTGCGCGCGTTGGAGACGGCGCTTGACGCGGCCGAGATGGCCGAGGGCGTCCGCGTCGTGCTGCTGCGCGGCGAAGGCAAGGGATTTTGCGCCGGTGGCGATGTTGAAGCCTGGGCGCGGATGAGTGCCGCCGATTTCCAGGTGCAATGGGTACGCTACGGCCACCGCGTCTTCGACCGGCTGGCGCGGCTCAGGCAGCCGACCATCGCCGTTTTGTCGGGCCATGCACTGGGCGGCGGGCTGGAGCTGGCTGTGGCTTGTGATTTTCGCGTGGCGGAAACACAGGTGAAACTGGGCTTCCCCGAAACCTCGATCGGTGTCGTACCCGGCTGGTCAGGCACGCAACGCGCCGTGCGCCGCTTCGGCACGCAGACGGTGCGCCGCATGGCGCTCGGCGGCGAGATCTTTCTCGCCCCCGAGGCACTCGCTCTGGGCATCGTCGACCGGGTGGTCGCGACTGGCAAGGCATACGACGAAGCAAGGGCGTGGGCGGAAAAGATCGCCGAGCGCGGCCCGCTGGCGACCGAATCCGCCAAGCTGATGATCGCGGTCGCCGAAGGCGAGGAAAGTGCCGCCGCCACCGAAGCGCTGGCCAGCGGCTTCATCGCCCTGACCGGAGATCTCAAGGCCGGCGTCGATGCCTTCAAGGCCAAGCAGAAGCCGGCCTTTTCGAGATCCTAGAGGAAAACAGATGAACGCCCCACTCAAGATCGCCATGCCGGCCGAGGCGGCTGCGGCGCCGAAAGCGTACAGGCTGCTGATCGACGGCAAGCATGTCGATGCCCGCGACGGCCGCACGATTGCTCGAAATAGCCCCGGCCACGGCTTCACCGTCTCGCACTACGCACAGGCGGGCGCGGCCGAAGTGGAAGCCGCTGTGCAGGCCGCCCACAAGGCGTTCGAGACCGGTCCATGGCCCCGGATGAAGGCGGCCGAGCGTGCCGCGATCCTGCTCAAGACGGCCGACCTGATCGAGGCGCGGCTGGAAGACATCGCCCGGCTCGATGCACTGGAATCGGGCAAGCCGATCGCCCAGGCGCGCGGCGAGATCGGCGGCGCCGTCGACATTTGGCGCTATGCCGCCTCGCTTGCCCGCACGCTGCATGGTGAATCCTACGCCAATCTCGGCGATGCCATGCTGGGCGTCGTCCTGCGCGAACCGATCGGCGTCGTCTCGATCATCACCCCATGGAATTTCCCGTTCCTGATCGTCAGCCAGAAACTGCCCTTCGCGCTCGCCGCCGGCTGCACGGCGGTGGTCAAGCCGAGCGAAATGACCTCGGCCTCGACCTTTGTGCTCGGCGATATCCTGCTGCAGGCCGGCCTGCCCGCCGGCGTCGTCAACATCCTGGCCGGGCTTGGCGCCGACGTCGGCGCGCCGATGGTCAGCCATCCGCTGGTCGAGATGGTCTCGTTCACCGGCTCCACCCGCGTCGGCAAGATGACGATGGCGGCCGCCGCGCAGTCGCTGAAGAAAGTCTCGATGGAGCTCGGCGGCAAGAACGGCCAGATCGTCTTCCCGGACGCCGACCTCGAAGCGGCCGCCGATGCGGCGGTGTTCGGCGGCTTCTTCAATGCCGGCGAGTGCTGCAATGCCGGCAGCCGGCTGATCGTGCACGAGGCGATCGCCGACGATTTTCTCAGCACCGTCAAGGCGCTTGCCGCCAGGGTCACGGTCGGCGATCCGCTCGATGACCAAACCAAGGTCGGCGCGATGATCTCGTCCGGCCATCTGAAGAAGGTGGCCGGCTATGTTTCTGCCGCTGAAGGCGACGGCAGCCAGGTTTACAGCGGAGGCAAGCAATTGGCCTCCAATGTCGGCCAATACCTCGATCCCACCATCATCCGCGGCGTCACCGAGGAGATGGCCATAGCGCGCGAGGAAGTGTTCGGACCGGTGCTCTCGGTGCTGACTTTTGAATCGATTGAAAAGGCGTTGCACATCGCCAACAACACGCCCTATGGTTTGTCGGCGGGCGTGTGGAGCGCCAGCATCGACACTTGCATGTCGGTCGCGCGTGGAGTGCGTTCGGGAACCGTTTGGGTGAACACATTCATGGAAGGTTATCCCGAGCTGCCTTTCGGAGGCTACAAGCAGTCCGGTCTCGGACGCGAACTCGGCAAACGCGCCGTCGAGGACTATACCGAGGAAAAGACAATCCAGTTTCATCGCGGCCTGCGCACCGGGTGGTGGGTCGGCTGAGTTGAGAAGAACCCGGTGGGCTTCACCGGTCGTGTAATGCAACAAGGGAGGTAGTACATGTTGCGCAAACTGCTTATCGGAACCGCTCTCGCATCCGGCCTGGCTTTCGCGGCCCACGCCGAGGACGTCAAGGAAGTGCAGATGCTGCATTGGTGGACGTCGGGCGGCGAAGCGGCTGCTCTCAACGTCCTTAAGGGCGATCTGGCCAAGGAAGGCTATGCCTGGAAGGACGTGCCGGTGGCCGGCGGCGGCGGCGATGCCGCCATGACCGCGCTGAAGGCGATGGTCGCGGCCGGCAATTATCCGACCGCCTCGCAGATGCTCGGCTATACCGTGCTCGACTACGCCGCTGCCGGCGTCATGGGCGACCTGACCGAAACGGCGAAGAAGGAAGGCTGGGACAAGTCCGTTCCGGCAGCCCTGCAGAAGTTTTCGGTCTATGACGGCAAGTGGGTCGCGGCGCCGGTCAACGTTCACTCGGTCAACTGGCTGTGGATCAACAAGGCCGTCCTGGACAAGATCGGCGGCACCGAGCCGAAGACCTTCGACGACTTCGTTGCCCTGCTCGACAAGGCCAAGGCGGCAGGGGTGATCCCGCTCGCTCTCGGCGGCCAGAACTGGCAGGAAGCCACCATGTTCGACTCCGTCGTGCTGTCGACCGGCGGACCTGAGTTCTACAAGAAGGCCTTCAACGACCTCGACGACGCCTCCCTGAAGTCCGACACGATGAAGAAGTCGTTCGACAATTTGGCCAAGCTCGTCACCTATGTCGACCCCAACTTTTCCGGCCGCGACTGGAACCTTGCCACCGCCATGGTCATCAAGGGGGACGCCCTGGTGCAGGTCATGGGTGACTGGGCCAAGGGCGAGTTCAACGCCGCCAAGAAAACGCCGGGCACCGACTTCCTCTGCTATCGCTTCCCGGGCACCGACGGCTCGGTGATCTACAACTCCGACATGTTCGGCATGTTCAACGTTCCGGACGACCGCAAGGCCGCCCAGGTCGCGCTGGCCACCGCCACCCTGTCGAAGAGCTTCCAGTCGGCCTTCAACGTCGTCAAGGGTTCGGTTCCGGCCCGCACCGACGTTCCGGACACCGACTTCGACGCTTGCGGCAAGAAGGGCATCGCCGACCTGAAGGCAGCCAACGAAGGCGGCACGCTGTTCGGCTCGCTGGCCCAGGGCTATGGCGCGCCCCCGGCGGTCGCCAATGCCTATAAGGATGTCGTCTCCAAATTCGTCCATGGTCAGATCAAGACCTCGGACGAGGCCGTGACCGAGCTGGTCAAGGCGATCGACGACGCCAAGTAAGCGCCACGCGCCAAAAACGCCTTCCCCGCTCCGGCGGGGAAGGCCCAGATCCGCGAACTTGGATCCGCGAAGCTGGTTGGCCGCGAGTCGACGGGAGGAGCCCCATGAGCACGGTAGCGACAAGCCAGATCAAGCTGACGCCGGAGCATGCGCGGCCACGCGCCTCGGTGCGCTCACGCCTGCAGGACGCATTGCCGAAGATCGTGCTGGCGCCCAGCTTCGCCATCACCATCGTCTTCGTCTACGGCTTCATCCTGTGGACGATCTATCTGTCCTTCACCAATTCCAAGACCTTTCCATCCTATGTCCTGACCGGCTCGCGCGCCTATCAGCGGCTGTGGGGCTGGACCTTCGACACCGACCCGCCGTCGAGCTGGTACACGTCGATCACCAATATGGGTATTTTCGGTTTCCTCTACATCGCCATCTGCCTGGCGCTCGGCCTGTTCCTGGCCATCCTGCTCGACCAGAAGATCCGCGGCGAAGGCGTGCTGAGGCCGATCTATCTCTACCCGATGGCGCTGTCCTTCATCGTCACCGGCGTCGCCTGGAAATGGTTCCTCGATCCCGGCCTCGGCCTCGAGCAGACCTTGCATCAATGGGGCTGGACGAGCTTCCATTTCGACTGGATCAAGAACAAGGATTTCGTCATCTACACGGTGGTCATTGCCGGCGTCTGGCAGGCCTCCGGCTTCATCATGGCGATGTTCCTGGCCGGCCTGCGCGGCATCGACGGCGAGATCATGAAGGCGGCGCAGATCGACGGCGCCACCACCTTCCAGCTCTACCGCCGCATCGTCATCCCGCTGCTGCGGCCGATCTTCCTGTCGGCTTTCATCGTGCTCGCGCATCTCGCCATCAAGTCCTACGATCTGGTCGTAGCCCTGACCAGCGGCGGCCCCGGCGGCTCGGCCTGGCTGCCCTCCAACTTCATGTATGAGTACACGTTCAAGCGCAACGAAATGGCCGTCGGCTCGGCCAGTGCGGTGATCATGCTGATGACCATCGTCGCAATCATCGTGCCCTATCTCTATTCGGAACTGCGGGAGAAGCCGCGATGAGCGCCGTCACCATTCCCGCCCGCCAGGCCTCCGGCGGCGTCAACGTCAAGGTTATCAATCGCATCGTCATCTACGGGCTGCTGGCGCTGTTTGCGCTGTTCTACCTGATGCCGCTGTTCGTCATGCTGGTGACCTCGTTCAAGACCATGGACGAGATCCAGAACGGCAACATGCTGGCGCTGCCCAGGGCGCCGACCTTCGACCCCTGGCTGAAGGCCTGGGGCGAGACCTGCGTCGGCCTCACCTGCGCCGGCATCAAGGGCTATTTCTGGAACTCCATCAAGATGGTGATCCCGGCCGTGCTGATCTCGACGATGCTCGGCGCGCTTAACGGCTACGTCCTGACCAAATGGCGTTTCCGCGGCGCAACGCTGGTGTTCGGGCTGATGCTGTTCGCCTGCTTCATCCCGTTCCAGTCGGTGCTGCTGCCGATGGCGACCATCCTCGGCAGCCTCGGCCGCTTCGGGGTCACGCTGCAGAATGCAACGGGAACCAGCTTTGGCCTCGGCAATCCGACCGTCAATCTGGTTTTCGTCCACGTCGTCTACGGCATCGGCTTCACCACGCTGTTCTTCCGCAACTACTACGAGGCGTTCCCCACCGAACTGGTCAAGGCGGCACAGGTCGACGGCGCATCCTTCTTCCAGATCTTCCGCCGCATCATGCTGCCGAACTCGATGCCGATCTTCGTCGTCACCGTCATCTATCAGTTCACCAACATCTGGAACGACTTCCTGTTCGCCTCGGCTTACGCCGGCACTGGCGACGCGATGCCTATGACGGTGGCGCTCAACAACGTCGTCAACACGTCGACCGGCGTCGTCGAATACAACGTCAACATGGCCGCCGCGATGATCGCGGCACTGCCCACCCTTCTCGTCTATGTGCTCGCCGGCCGCTATTTCGTGCGCGGTCTGATGGCGGGCGCCGTCAAAGGATAATCCGATGGCTTTTCTGGAAATTGATGGTTTGAGGAAGCGCTTCGGCCAGGTCGAGATCCTGAAGGGGATCGATGTCGAGCTCGAGAAAGGCGGCTTCCTGGTGCTGGTCGGCCCTTCCGGCTGCGGCAAGTCGACCTTGCTCAACACCATCGCCGGCCTGGAGACGATCACCTCGGGCGAAATCCGGGTCGACGGCCGCACCATCAACGATCTGCATCCTTCCAAGCGCGACATCGCCATGGTTTTCCAGAGCTACGCGCTCTACCCCAACATGACGGTGGCCGGAAACATCTCCTTCGGCATGGAGATGCGCGGCGTGCCGGCGGCGGAGCGCCAGAAGGCCATCGACAAGGTGGCCAAGGTGCTGCAGATCGGCCACCTCTTGCAGCGCAAGCCGAGCCAGCTTTCCGGCGGCCAGCGCCAGCGCGTCGCCATGGGCCGGGCGCTGGTGCGCGACCCAAAACTGTTCCTGTTCGACGAGCCCTTGTCCAACCTCGACGCCAAGCTGCGTGTCGACATGCGCATCGAAATCAAGCGCCTGCATGCCACCACCGGCACCACCATCGTCTACGTCACACACGACCAGATCGAGGCGATGACGCTGGCCACCAAGATCGCGGTCATGCGCGATGGCGAGGTGCAGCAGTTCGGTACGCCGGCCGAAATTTACAACAACCCGAGCAATCTCTTCGTCGCCGATTTCATGGGCTCGCCGGCGATGAACCTGATCCCGGCGACGATCGGCACGTCAGGCAACGCGCTGTCCGTCGTGCTGCAGCGCGAAACACGAGAGCCGATCTCGCTGCCGATGGCCAATGCACCGGCCGGCCTGTCGGCATTCCAGGGCAAGCCGATCATCTTCGGTGTCCGCCCCGAAGCCCTGACCGATCCGGAAGGTGCCGAGCGCAACGCTTCGCACATCGCCACCGCCGACTGTCACATCGAGGTCGTCGAACCGGCCGGCTCGGACACTTTCGCCGTCACCAATCTCGGCGGCAAGGGCGTGGTGGCGCGGCTGCGCGCCGACGCCAACATCCAGCCGGGCACCAACACGCCGCTTGCCTTCAACCTGACCAAGGCGGTGTTCTTCGACCCGGCGACCGAGACCCGTATTCGCTAATGTATGTCGCCCAAAAGTGGATCCGGTTTTGGGGCAACGACATGCATCAAAACAAAAAACTAAAGCGCGTCGGGACGCGATTTAGGCCATGACAAATCCGGACATCGTCATCATCGGCTCCGGCATCGGCGGCGCTACGATCGCTTCCGGCCTTGCCGGCAGCGGCGCCTCGATCCTGATGCTGGAGCGCGGCGAGCCGTTGCCGGCGACGCCGCACGCGCGCGACACGCGCTCGATCTTCGTCGACGGCCATTACAGGCCGAAGGAGATGTGGCGTGAGGCCGGCGGCGCCGCCTTCAACCCCGGCAATTATTACTATGTCGGCGGCAATTCGAAGTTCTACGGCGCGGTGCTGATCCGCTACCGCAAGGAGGACTTTGCGGCCATGGAGCATTTCGGCGGAGTCTCTCCGGCATGGCCGTTCACCTATGACGAATTCGAGCCCTGGTATTCGAAAGCCGAACAGCTGTTTCGCGTGCGCGGTGCACTGGGCGAGGATCCGACCGAGCCGTTCCATTCGGTCCCCTACGCCTACAAGCCGGTGCCCGACGAGGCACCGATCGCCCGCGCCCGCGCCGAGCTGAAAAGCCTCGGCCTGCATCCGGCCTCGCTGCCGCTCGGTGTCGACATCGACACCTGGCTGAAAGACGGCAAGACCGGCTGGGATGCTTTCCCGAACACCGGCCAAGGCAAGGTCGACGCACAAACGGGACCGCTGACGGCGGCCCTCACCGACCAGAACATCAAGCTCGAAACCGGCGCCCACGTCGAATATCTCGAAGCCTCGGCGGACGGCACGACGATATCAGCCATTCACTACCGGCAGAATGGCGAGCTGAAGAAAGTATCGCCGAAGCTGGTCATCCTCTCGGCCGGCGCGGTCAACTCCGCCGTCATCCTGCTGCGCTCGCCCACATCGGATGGCAAAGGCCTAGCCAACCGCTCCGACCAGGTCGGCCGCAATTTCATGAACCACAATTCCAGCGCCATGCTGGCGATCGACCCGCGCCGTCGCAACGATGCCGTCTACCAGAAGACCTTGATGCTGAACGACTATTACCTGTCCGACGGCAAGGGCGGCAAGCCGCTCGGCAATGTCCAGCTTCTGGGAAAGATCGACGGCAACATGCTGCGGGCCAATGTCAAATACACGCCGGGATTCGCGCTCGATTTCATGGCCGGCCACGCCGTCGACTGGTACCTGATGTGCGAGGATCTGCCCGATCCGGAAAGCCGCATCATGGTCGACGGCAAGGACATCGTCATGCAATGGCGGCGCTCCAACATGCGGTCGCTCGACGGGCTGACCAAGGTGATGCGCGAGAACTTCCGCGCCTGCGGTTATCCCCTAGTGCTGTCGCGCCCCTTCGACAAACGCACGCCGTCGCACCAATGCGGCACGGTCAAGATGGGCGACGATCCGGCGACCGCGGCGCTCGACCCTTACTGCCGCTCCTTCGACCACCGGAACCTGTTCGTCGTCGACGCCGGTTTCCTGCCGAACTCGGCCGCGGTCAATCCGGCGCTATCGATTGCAGCCCAGGCGCTGCGTGTCGCCGATCATATTCGCAAGGTGGAGCTTACGGCATGACCCGCCCTGCGGCCATCGTCACAGGCGGCGCGCGGGGCATTGGCCTTGCCTGTGCCCAGGCGCTGGCGGATGGCGGCTACGATATTCTGGTCGCCGACCTTGCCGAAACAGCCGCTGACGGACTTGCCGCCGACATCACCAAGCGTGGCGCGAAATTTGCCAACATCCAGTGCGACATCGCCGATCTCGCCAGCCACACCGCACTTGTCGATGCCGCGATGCGCACCTTCGGCCGCATCGACTGCCTGGTCAACAATGCCGGCGTCGGCGCCGTGGTGCGCGGTGACCTCTTGGACCTCGAGCCGGAGAATTTCGACCGCACGCTCGGCATCAATCTGCGCGGCACCGTGTTCCTCAGCCAGGCCGTCGCCAAGGCGATGCTGGCTGCGCCAGGCGATCACCAGAGGTCGATCATCACCATCACCTCGGTCAGCGCCGAAATGGCATCGCCGGAGCGGCCGGACTACTGCATCTCGAAAGCCGGCCTTTCAATGTGGGTGAAGAACCTGGCACTGCGGCTTGCGCCCGAAAATATCGGCGTGTTCGAGGTCCGGCCAGGCATCATCCGCACCGATATGACATCAGGCGTGACCGCCAAATATGACGCCCTCATCGACGGCGGTCTGGTGCCAGCCAAACGCTGGGGCGAGGCTTCCGACATCGGCGCGGTGGTGGCGACGCTCGCCGACGGCAAGCTCGGCTTTTCGACCGGCTCGATCATCAATGTCGACGGCGCGCTCTCCGTGCCGCGGCTGTAAGTGGACAGTGTCATGACCGACTACATCATCGTGGGCGCCGGTCCGGCCGGCTGCGTTCTGGCCAACCGGCTGAGCGAGAATCCGGCAAATTCGGTCCTGCTGCTGGAAGCCGGCGGTAAGGACTGGCATCCCTACATCCACATGCCGGCAGGCTTCGCCAAGATGACCAAAGGCATCGCCTCCTGGGGCTGGTCGACCGTGCCGCAGAAGCACATGAAGGATCGCGTCTTCTGGTACACGCAGGCCAAGGTTGTCGGCGGCGGCTCGTCCATCAACGCCCAGATCTATACACGCGGCAACGCCCGCGATTACGACGCCTGGGAGAAGGAAGAGGGCCTCGCCGGCTGGGGCTATCGCGATGTGTTGCCCTATTTCAAACGCGCTGAGAACAACCAGCGCTACGCCAACGATTTTCACGGCGACCAGGGGCCGCTCGGCGTCTCGAACCCGATTGCGCCGTTGCCGATCTGCGAAGCCTATTTCCGTGCCGGCCAGGAGATGGGCATCCCCTTCAACTCGGACTTCAACGGCGCTGCCCAGGAAGGCGTCGGCTACTACCAGCTGACCCAGAAGGATGCCCGGCGCTCGTCCGCTTCAGTCGCCTATTTGAAGCCGATCCGCGCCCGCAAGAACCTGACCGTCCGAACCGATGTGCTGGTGACGCGCATCGTCGTCGAGAAGGGCCGCGCCATCGGCGTCGAATTGGTCGACAGGCCAGGCGGCGAGAAGAAAATCCTGCACGCCGAACGCGAGGTGATCGTCTCGTCCGGCGCCATCGGCTCGCCGAAACTCCTGATGCAGTCGGGCATCGGCCCCGCGGACCATCTGAAGTCGGTCGGCGTCACGCCGGTGCACGACCTGCCCGGCGTCGGCTCCAACATGCAGGACCATCTCGATCTGTTCGTCATCGCCGAATGCACCGGCGATCACACCTATGACAACTACGCCAAGCTGCACCGCACGGCCTGGGCCGGCCTGCAATATCTGCTGCTGAAGAAGGGGCCGGTGGCCTCCAGCCTGTTCGAGACCGGCGGCTTCTGGTACGCCGATCCGACAGCCGCCTCGCCCGACATCCAGTTCCATCTCGGTCTGGGCTCGGGTATCGAGGCCGGCGTCGAGAAGCTGAACAATCCCGGCGTCACTTTGAACTCGGCCTTCCTGCGGCCGCGCTCGCGCGGCACGGTGCGGCTGAAGAGCGCCGACCCGGCCGACCACCCGCTGATTGATCCGAACTACTGGTCCGATCCCTATGACCGCGCCATGTCGATCAAGGGGCTGCGGCTGGCCCGCGAGATCATGCGGCAGAAGGCGCTTGCCCCTTACGTGCTGCGCGAGGTGCTGCCCGGTCCGTCACTCGCCAGCGACGACGAGCTGTTCGACTATGCCTGCCGCAGTTCCAAGACCGACCACCATCCGGTCGGCACCTGCCGCATGGGCCATGACGAGATGGCTGTCGTGACGCCGGATCTGCGGCTGCGCGGCATCGAGGGCCTGCGCGTCTGCGACGCCTCGGTGATGCCGCGCGTGCCTTCATCCAACACCAATGCACCGACCATCATGGTCGGTGAAAAGGGCGCCGACCTGGTCCTTGGCCGCGAGCCGCTGCCGCCGGCGGTGTTTTCCGGAAACCGGGCTGCTTAGCCACTGAGGGGTAAGACATGATTAGGCACTGTGTTTTCGCCAAGTTTCGCAACGATGTTGCCGCCGCCGAGCGCATGGCGATCCATTCCGATCTCGGGGCGCTTCGACAGGTGATCGACGGCATGGACGCCGTAAAATTCAGCGCCAATGTCAGCCCGGAGCCGTTCGCACGCGGCTTCACCCACGGCTTCACCATCGATTTCCGCGATGCCGCCGCGCGCGATGCCTATCTTGTGCATGAAGCGCACCAGCGCGCCGGCGCGCGCCTGGTCGCTGCCCTGGAAGGCGGCACGGACGGGCTGCTGGTGTTTGATCTCGAAATCTAGACCTCATTCTCAAGCCACGATCGAGTTCATCGACAGATGGCACCGCTCGCTCCTCATCGCACCTTCCGCCATTCCAGCGGGCGTTCGATCAAATGAGCCGCGCGAAAACGTGACCACCGGTCTTCCCTGAACTGGCCGATAATTCCCCCATCGATGATGATGGAGGAAGATTTGCCCCTTAATTCGCAGCAGAAGAAGACCGTCCTCGCCTCATTCCTGGGCTGGACGCTCGATGCTTTCGATTTCTTCCTTCTGACATTCCTGCTCACCGATATCGCGACCGAATTCCACGCCGACGTGCCCGCGGTCTCCAAGGCGCTGTTCCTGACCTTGGCCACACGCTTCATCGGCGCGTTCTTCTTCGGCATGCTTGCCGACAAATACGGGCGCAAGCCGATCCTCATGCTCAACATCGTCAGCTATTCGGTGATCGGCGCGCTGGCGGCCTTCTCGCCCAATCTCGGCATTTTCCTGGCGCTGCGTGCTTTGTTCGGCATCGCCATGGGCGGCGAATGGGGGCTGGGCAGTTCGCTGGCCATGGAATCCATTCCGCCGAGCGCACGCGGCATGGTCTCCGGCATCCTGCAATGCGGCTATCCGGCCGGCTATCTGCTGGCGGCGGTGGTCTATGGCCTGCTCTATCAGCAGACGATCGGCGGCTACACGATCGGCTGGCGCGCCATGTTCCTGCTCAGCTTCGTGCCGGCGCTGATCGTGCTCTTCATCCGATCGCATGTGCCGGAATCGCCGGCCTTCGTCGAAGCGCAGAAGACCGCGAGACCGGGCATGTGGGAAACGCTGCAGAAGCACTGGGGCGTTGCGCTCTATGCCGTCGTGCTGATGATGTTCTTCAATTTCTTCAGTCATGGCACGCAGGACCTCTACCCTACCTTCCTGAAGAAGCAGCACGGCTTCGATCCGCATACGGTGAGCTGGATCACCATCGTCGCCAATATCGGCGCCATCGTCGGCGGCCTGGCCTTCGGCGCGCTGTCGGAGAAGATCGGCCGCGTCAACGCCATCACGCTGGCATGCCTGATCGCCTTGCCGTCCATCCCGCTATGGGCCTACTCGACCACGCCGTTCATGCTTGCCATCGGCGCCTTCGTCATGCAGGTCGCGGTCCAGGGTGCCTGGGGCGTCATCCCCGTGCACCTCAACGAGCTTTCGCCCGGAGCGGTGCGGGCGACCTTGCCCGGCTTTATTTATCAGGCGGGCAATCTCGCCGCGTCCTATGGCGGCCCCTATCAAGCAGGAATCGCTGAAAGCGCCGGAGGCAGCTATGGCTATGCCCTGGCGCTGTTCGCAGGCGTGGTCGCCGTCTGCATCATCGTCGTCATCCGCTTCAGTCCGGAACGACGTGGCCAGGTGATGACCGTCCTGACCTGAGCGGCGCCTAACCAAGCCTCAGCGCGACGACGCCGGCCACGATGCTGAGCGCAGCGGCACCGCGCCAGCCGGTCATTTTTTCGCCGAGAGCGAAGACCGAGATCATCATGGCAAACAGGATCGAGGTTTCGCGCAGCGAGGCCACCGAAGCGATCGGTGCTTTGGTCATCGCCCACATGACGATCCAATAGGCGGCGCCGCTGAGTACGCCGGTGAACAGCCCTGCCTTCCAGTCGCGCGCCAACACCGGCAGCGCCTTCGGCCCGCGGAAGATGAGGCACAGCACCAACGCGCCTAAAGCATCGCAGATGAACAGCCAGGCGGCATAGCTCTGCGCGGTTGCCGCCAGCCGCGCGCCACTGCCGTCCGACAGCGTATAGCTGGCGATGAAGATGGAAGTGCCGAGCGCGAAGCCAACCGCGCGCAGATTGAGTTTTTCCAGATGCGCGCCGCCACGAAACGACATCACCAGCGTGCCGGCCGACAACAGGAAGATGCCGAGCATGGCGAACGGGCCGGGAATCTCGGCAACGACGAACATGCCGCCGAAGGCTGAGAGCAGAGGTGCGGTGCCGCGCGCCAGCGGATAGGTCTGGGCGAAATCGCCGGCCTTGTAGGCGCCGATCAGGAAGGTCCGGTAGCCCATGTGGAAAACGACGGAGGCGATGATGTAGGGCCACACTTCCGCCTTCGGCACTTCGACGAAGGGCAGCACCACGAGTGCCGCAGCGCCCATGCCGAGCGTCATCAGCGTGATCGACAGGAAGCGGTCGAGATGGACCTTGACCAGCGCGTTCCAGATCGCGTGCATGGCGGCGGCGGCAAGCACTGCGAAGAAGACGAAAAGCGTCATGTGGCGATGCCGGGCGTTTCCAGGTCTATGTCGACCCGCAGCGGAAAATGATCCGAGGCAACCTCGCCGATGTCGGCACTGATCGAACGCACCCGCCCGGCGAACATGCCGCCGACGAAGCAATGGTCGAGCCGGCGCTTTGCCAGCCTGCCGTCGATGGTCTTCACATGGGTGTGGAAGTCCGGAACCGGCTCCCCGGCAACGGCGGCGGCATCGACGAAACCGCTGAGATAGGCGGCACCCCTATGGTAGGGCGTGCTGCCGACGATGCGGCGATACTCGGCGCTGTCCGGCTCCATGTTGAAATCACCCATCCAGATCGCCGCCAGCGGGTTTTCCGGCTCCGCTTCGCCGCTGGTCCAATTGCGCGTGGGCTCGTCGTCGACGCCGCTCCACGGTCCGCCATCGGACGGTGCCCGGCGATGCTCGGCCATGAGGTAGTCGATCTGCTCCAGCCGCTCCTCGGCCGCGATGTGGGCGAGATGCAGCGACAACACCCGCACCGGCCCTGCCGGCGTGCGGATCATGCATTCAAGCGCGGCGTTGCGGGTGTTGAGCGGCCGCTGCGTGCGGCGCATTGGCAGCGCATGCAGCCGCGACCAGACGATCGGCAGTTTCGACAGCAGCATGGTGCCGAACTGGCGGCGCCGATTGACCAGACGGCCGTCGCGCCTTTCGCTGGCGTCCATGTCGAAGGCCGGGCCGTAGACCCAGTGATGTTCGGGCAGCAGACGGGAAAGCAGCTCCGGCTGGTCGTCGAAATTGCTGCGCTGCCAATGCCGCTCGACCTCTTGCAGCGCAATGATGTCGGCGCCGGCAACGATGCGCGCGGCGCGCGAAAGATCGTAACGGCCGTCGCCGCCGAACCCGTACTGGATGTTGTAGCTGACCAGCTTCATTGCTTATCCGGCTCAATTTCGTGTTGGCAGTAACGGTTCGATGCCACGGTTGCAATGTGCAGGAGAATGGACGTGGCTTGGACCAGCCTTGCTTTACCGGGATCATGCACAGATCCCGAAGCACTTCGGTATCTTCCGTGCGCCGGAAAACGGCGTGCGATGCCTTAAGTATTCAGCGGCTGGAACCGGCCGGGTGGCGACGCCGCCAGTTCGGTCCAGTCGATCTCTTCCTCAAGGCGATGATAGGCTTCGTCGCCAATCGTCCCGTTGCGGCGCAATTCCTCCAGAGCGTCGCGCTGGCTCTTGATCGCATAAAGACGCAAGCGGTCATATTCGGTCGCCGCTTGGGCATCGTCGGGATTTTTGGCGATCTTGCGTTGAGCGGCATATTGCTCGCGCACCGCAGCCGCCGCGTCCGATGTCTTGCCGCTTAATATGTCGAGGGCGGCCTGCATGACCACGACGCGCGCCTGCGCGACCTCGCGGTCGACCGTTTCGTCCGGGTCGAGGTTTAGCAGCCGCAGCAGCGGCTTCAGGCTCATGCCTTGCAGCACCAGCGTGCCGAGCACGACCGTGAAAGCAGCGAGCACGATCGGGTCGCGGGCCGGGAATTCAGCCGGCAAGGCGAATGCCGCCGCAAGCGTCACCAAACCGCGCATCCCGCACCAGCCGATCAGCACGCCGCCACGAAACGACGGAGCGTCACGCTGACGATCAGCCACGCCGAAACGGCCAAACCACCTGATGATCGCTCCGCACCCCAGCACCCAGATGAGGCGTGAGACGATGACGATAGCAAGCACTGTCCCGGCCAGGACGAACGCATCGGTCTGCCCCTGCCCGGCAAGCCTGCCGACGATCGTATGCGCCTGCAGGCCCATCAGCACGAAAGCCAGAACATTGAGCACGAAGACCGCCGTCTCCCAGACCGAATAGGAGCTGATGCGGTTTCTGGCCGGCATGCGGCGCGGTGCGGTGCGGGCGATCGTCATGGCATAGACGACTATGGTGATGATGGCCGATAGTCCGATCCTGTCAGCCAGGATCCAGACCCCGAATGTGCCGGCAAATTGCACCACAGTGCCGCTCGCCGGGTCCTCGATCCGGCCCAGCGTCATCAGAGACACCCGGCCAAGCAGGTAGCCGGCGGCAAGGCTGCCGAGCGTGGACAGCAGGATCATCGGAACGGCGCTGCTCAGCAGAATGGAACCTGCTGCCGCCGAAATCGCCATCCGGTAGATCAGCAAGGCGGTGGCGTCGTTGAGCAGGCTCTCGCCTTGCAGAATGGCAGTGATGCGGTGCGGCACCTTGAACTGGCCAAGCACGGCCGATGCCGCAACCGCATCGGGCGGCGCCACGATGGCGCCAAGCGCTATGGCCGCGGCGATCGGCAGGCCTGCCATCGCCCAGCCGGCAAGTGCGACCGTCGCTGTCGTGAAAAGGACGGCGCCAAGCGCCAGCAGCACAAGCGGCACCCTGTAGCGGTTGAGATCGCGCAGCGAGGTATCATAGGCGGCATCGAGCAGCACCGGCGCGATGAACAGGGCTAGCGCCAGTTCCGGATCGATCTCTATGGTCGGCACGCCAGGCACGAAGGCGATGGCCACCCCGGCCAGCGCCAGCAAAGAGGGATAGGGAACCTGTACGCGCCGCGACAGCGCCGTCAGCGCAACGGCGATCAACAGCAGGACAAGGGTGAGTTCGAAAAGAGCCATGGCCTCTTATAGCCGGGAAGCGAGATTCTGGCAGCGGCAAAGCGGCTGGAAACTGTTGATTGCCCGGCAAGCTCGAGCCGGCAGGATACCTCGAATTGCCTTTCTGCTAATTCGACAAATGCGCTGACCCCACCGGCATCGAGATCAGCTGATATGGGGTTCGCTTAAACACCGACTTCGCTGCATTGCAGCCCATGCCACGCGGTCGGAAGCATCCTCCCGTCTTCGTGGACCGGGATGCAGCCATTCATTCCAAACAAGCGCAGCAGCCTAGTGCAGCACCAGCATATCGCTCGACGAAAACGAGATCTCGGCCTTTTCACCGACCGCGGGCGGCGGTGTCGCCGGGCTGTTGAACGTGTCGAGCGACACCGTGTTGCCGCCGATGCCGACGCGAACCCGGATGACCGAGCCGAGGAAATGCACCTCGGAGATTTCTCCGGACAGGCTGGAGTCGCGGCCGGGCTGGCGGCCAAGCGAGATGGCTTCCGGACGCAACGCCAGCGACAGCGTGTCGCCCGACTTGGAACCGTTGAGCTTGCCCTTGAGCGAAACCTGTTCGGAATTGACCCGCACCGTGCCTGCAGCCGCATCGGTGACGGTGCCTTCCAGCACGTTCAGCGTGCCGACGAAATTGGCGACGAACTTGGTCGCCGGGCGGTTGTAGATCTCGAACGGCGTGCCGACCTGCTCGGCCTTGCCGCCATACATGACGGCGATCCGATCCGAGATCGACAGCGCCTCCTCCTGATCGTGCGTCACGAAAATGGTTGTGATGCCGAGCTTCTTCTGGATCGAGCGGATTTCCTCGCGCAGCGACACGCGCACCTTGGCGTCTAGCGCCGACAGCGGCTCATCGAGCAGCAAGAGCTTCGGCTTTGGCGCGATAGCGCGGGCCAATGCGATACGCTGCTGCTGGCCGCCCGAGAGCTGGTAGGGATAGCGATCCGCCATCTGCGGCAGCTTGATGATGCCGAGCATCTCGGCGACACGGGCATCGATGTCCGCCCTGGGCATGCCGGCGACCTTCAGGCCGAAGCCGATGTTCTGCGCCACGGTCAGGTTCGGAAACAGCGCATAGGCCTGGAACACCATGCCGACATTGCGCTGGTTGGGTTTCAACCTCGTAATGTCCTTGCCGCCGACGACGATCGTGCCGGCGCTCGGCTCCTCGAAGCCCGCCACCATGCGCAGCACGGTGGTCTTGCCGCAGCCGGACGGGCCGAGGAAGGAGACGAATTCGCCGCGCTCGACGTCAAGATTGAAGTCCTCGACCACCGTTGTGGCGCCGAAGGATTTTCGAACGTGCTGGATGGAGAGGAATGGGTCGGCCATGGCTTTGACTTTCAGTTCGGACGGTTCGCCGATCTCGGCGCGAAGCGGGACAGGATCTGTATCAGCGACATGCAGCCCCAGGTGATGGCGAAGGCGATGATGGCAAGTGCCGCCGGCTCATAGGCGCGGTTGGCGCCGATATTCTGCAGATAGGGGCCGAAGGCCGGCCGGTTGAGCAGGCTGGCCATGGTGAATTCGCCAATGACGATGGCGAAGGTGAGGAAGGCGCCCGAGAGCACCGCGATCAGCACGTTGGGCAGGATGACACGGGTGATGATCGTCCCCCAACCAGCACCAAGGATCTGTGCCGCCTCCGTCAGGGTGCGCACGTCGATGGTGCGAAGCCCGGTGTCGACGGCGCGATACATGTACGGCAGCGCCAGTGTTGCATAGCCGATGACCAGCAAGGCATTGGTGCCTGTATCGGTCGCCAGGAACGGCAGCGGCGAATTCGACCCGTACATTCTGATGTAGCCGAAGACGATGACGATGGCCGGAATGACCAGCGGCAGCAGGGTAATGAATTCGACGATCGGCCGCAATTGCGGCAGCCGAAGCCGAATCCAATAAGCGGCGGGCACCACGATCAGCACGCCGAGAATGATGGTGAAAACGGCGGCCAGTACCGAATAGCCGAAGGTGGCCTGGAAACGGGCATCGCCCAACACGACCTTGTAGGCGTCGAAGGAGTACTCCCCGCGCCGCATGCGCATCGAGAACTCCACGGTCGCGATCAGCGGGATGAAAAAGTAGGCCGCGCCGAGAGCAAAGACGAGCCAGGCCCAGAACTTTCCCGACTTCATTTCAGCCACCTCTCGGAACGGGTCCGGAACCAGATGTAGAACACATTGGCAAGACCTGTGATGACGATCATGCCGAAGGCGATGGCATAACCGAGATGGGCATTGTGCAGCACATCTCCACGGATCTGTGCATAGAGCAAAATCGGCACGATGTTGAGCGACGAGCCGGTCAGCGCATAGGCGGTGGCGATGGCGCCGAAGGCGTTGGCGAACAACAGGATCACGGTGCCGAGGAAACTCGGCCAGATCACCGGAATGACCACCATGCGCCAATACTGGGACATGGTCGCGCCCAGCGTCGCGGCGGCCTCGCCCCATTCCTTCTTCAGTCCGTCGATGGCCGGCACGATGATCACCACCATCAATGGTATCTGGAAATAGACATAGGTCAGTGTCAGGCCCCAGAATGACAGGATGTTGAAGCCGTGCGCGTAGATGTTAAGGCCGAACACGGTGTTCAGGATCACCGTCGCAAGGCCGAGGCGGCCGAGCGTGGCGAGGAAGGCAAAGGCCAGCGGCACGCCGGCAAAATTGGAGGCCACGCCGGAAAACGTCAGTGTCGCCGAACGTATCCAGTCCGGCAGGCCGCCGCGCACGATGGCGATGGCAATCGCCAGGCCCGCAAATGCGCCAATCAGCGATGACGCAAGACTGATCTTGATCGAAATCCAGTAGGCGGCAACGATGGACGGTTGCGCCAGCGCTGCGATGTTCTCGAGCGTGAATTCGCCGGCATCGTTCTGGAATGCACCCAGCATCAGATAGAGCGTGGGCAGGATGAGGAACATGATGGCGAAGATGAAGAAAGGCGCGACACCAAGCCATTGTGTCGGCAGCCGCATGCTGCGTGCTTCGGCGGGAGGCGCAGTCTTCCCGGTAACAGCGTGGTCGGACAATGAGATATCAGTCATGCGCCGGCTACCGTCTTCGAGAGAAGGACCGGGCGGCCGCGAAGCCGCCCGGCATGGTGTGAGTTACTTCACGTTGGCGCCGACGACGGCATCCCAGTTCTTGGTGATGGCTTCCTTGGACTTGCCCTGCTCCTCGAGTGTCGGGAACACGGCGGACGCATAGGCTTCGGCCGGCGGCAGCTTGGCCAGGATGTCAGCCGGGATCTTGCCGTTTTTGGCGAGATCGTTGAAGCGGATCGGGTGGCAATAGCCTTTCAGCCAGCCGATCTGGCCTTCGTCCGAGTAGAGGTATTCGAGCCAGAGCTTGGCTGCATTCGGATGCGGCGCGTAGGCGCTGATCGCCTGCACATAGACACCGGCGACGACACCGGTCTTCGGCACGACGACGTCGACGGGCGGATTGCCCTTCAGCGTGTCGCGGCCGGCGAGCGCGTTGTAGTCCCAGGTGACGAGGATCGGGGTCTGGCCCTGGGCGAGCGTCGCGGCCTTTCCGATGACCGGCACGAAATTGCCGGCGGCATTGAGCTTCTTGAAGAAGTCGAGGCCAGCGGTACCGGCAGCTTCACCAGCGGCGGCACCCGACGACAGGCCGGCGGCATAAACCGCCTGGATCGCCTGGTTCGAGGCACGCGGATCACCGGCAAGGGCCACCGAGTTGGCGAATTCCGGCTTCAGCAGGTCGGCCCAGTCGGCCGGAGCTTCCTTGACGAGATCCTTGTTCACCTGGAAGGAAAGCACGCCGTAATAGTCGCCGGTCCAGAAACCGTCGGCATCCTTGGCGCTGTCGGGGATCGAGTCCCAGGTCGACACCTTGTAGGGCTGGATCAGGCCGTCGGCCTTGGCGGTCGGGCCGAAGGACAAGCCGACGTCGATGACGTCAGGCGCCTGCGGGCCCTTGTTGTCCTTGTTGGCCTTGATGGCCTCGATCTCGTCGCCGGAACCGGCATCGGGATTAAGTTCGTTGACGGTGATTTCCGGATACTTCGCCTTGAAGCCTGCGATGACGTCGCCGTAGCCGCACCAGTCATGCGGCAACGCGATGGTGGTGAGCTGGCCTTCCGCCTTGGCGGCCTTGACGAGATCGTCCAGCGAATCCGCGGACGAAATCACCGTCGACGCGAAAAGCGCCGCGGCCGAAAGGGAAAGCACTTTCCCCGTGAATTTGAACATGTGTTCTCTCCGTTGAACTGACGCCGTTGGACGCCTGCGATGCGGTATCGTTTTCATGTGACAGCCAGATGAAAGCTTTGTGAAAGCGGCTGCTCGCAGTGCGAAAAAGTAAACTCTTTTTAACCTGATGTAGCAATCGCTCCGCGATTCTTTTTCCGGCTAACTAGTTTTTGCCTTGCCCGTCATCCTCCCCCTTGTTTTCATAGCCCCTTTTCAGATCACTTTGCGGCGCGGAAAACGCCTCAGATCGTGCCGGCGATGGCGTTTTCGAGCAAGGTCAGCGCCGCCTTCTTGGTCAGCTTGACCGGGTTGCCGCCGGCTGTCGGATCGACCACCGCCATATCGGCGATCAGCGTCTTACGCTTCTTGTCCATGTCGAGCCCCTTGATAAGGCCGGGCAGTGCATGCGGCACCTTCAGTTCCTTGCGAAGCTTGATGATGGCTTTGGCGAAGCCGTCAAAGCCGCCCTTGATGCCGCAATAGGCGGCGAGCCGGCCGATACGCTCCTCGATGGAGTCCCGGTTGAAGGCCAGAACATAGGGCATGAACACCGCGTTGGTCATACCGTGATGGGTGTCGTAGAGCGCGCCGACCGGGTGCGACAGCGAATGGATGGCGCCGAGCCCTTTCTGGAAGGCGGTGGCGCCCATGGCGGCAGCGCTCATCATATGGGCACGGGCGACGAGATCCCCGCCGTTGGCATAGGCCTTCGGCAGGTTCTCGAAGACCAGCCTCACGCCTTCGACGGCGATGCCGTCGGCCATCGGATGGTAGCCCGGCGCGCAATAGGCTTCGAGGCAATGGGCCAGCGCATCCATGCCGGTACCGGCGGTGATGAAGCCCGGCATGCCGACCGAAAGCTCCGGATCGGCAATGACGATAGCCGGCAACAATTTGGGATGGAAGATGACCTTCTTGGTGTGCGTGGCCTCGTTGGTGATGACGCCGGCGCGGCCAACCTCCGATCCGGTCCCGGCAGTGGTGGGCACGGCGATGATCGGCGCGATGGCGTCCGAATTGGCGCGCGTCCACCAGTCGTCGACATCCTCGAAATCCCACACCGGCCTGACCTGCCCGGCCTGGAAGGCGATCAGCTTGCCGAGATCGAGCGCCGAGCCGCCGCCGAAGGCGATGACGCCGTCATGCTTGCCCTTCTTGAACACGGCGATGCCGGCGGTCAGGTTGGATTCGACCGGGTTCGGCCTGACCTCGGAGAAAACGCCGTAAGGGACCTTCGCATCGTCGAGGATCTCTAGGGTCGAGGCGACGACCGGCAGTTTCGCCAGGCCAGGATCGGTGACGAACAACGGCCGCTTGATGCCGGTGGCCGCCAGCACCTCAGGCAATTCCTTGATGCGGCCGGCGCCGAAGCGGACGGTGGTGGGGTAGTTCCATTTGGAGATCAGCTTGGACATTTTTGTCTTTCAATAAATCAGATGGCTTCGCGCAGATGGAATGATTTCGGCCTGGTGAGATTGTCATAGCCGATGGCCGACAAGCCCGCGCCCTTGCCGGTGTCCTTGACGCCGGTCCAGACCAGTGCCGGATCGAGGTAGTCGCAGCGGTTCATGAACACCGTGCCGGTCTCGACCCGATTGCCGATCGCGACGGCATGCTCGGTATCGCGGGTCCAGATCGAAGCCGTCAGCCCGTAAGGACTGTCGTTCATCAGCGCGATCGCCTCTTCGTCGTTACGCACCTTCATGATGCCGACGACCGGGCCAAAGCTCTCTTCGCGCATGACGCTCATCTGATGGTCAACATTGGTAAGCACTTCCGGCGCCAGATAGGGCGAACCGGCCTTGTCGTTAGCCACCTTCATGTTGACGTGCGCCACCGCGCCCTTGCGCAGCGCTTCGGCCTTCTGTTCGCGGATCAGGTCGGCGAAGCGCGCCTGCGCCATCGGCCCCATCGTCGTCGCCTGGTCGAGCGGATTGCCGACGACATAGTTCTTGGTCTCGGCGATGAAGCCTTCGACGAATTCGTCATAGACCTTCTCGTGCACATAGACGCGTTCGATGCCGCAGCAGCACTGGCCGGAATTGTAGAAGGCGCCGTCGACCAGATTGGCGACGGCATGATCCATCTTGGCGTCAGGCAGCACATAGGCCGGGTCCTTGCCGCCGAGTTCGAGGCCGAGCGTCATGAAGGTGCCGGCCGCAGCCTTTTCGATGGCGCGGCCACCGCCGACCGAACCGGTGAAATTGACATGGTCGATCTTGCCCGAGCCGAGCAGTTTTTCGGTCTGGGCGTGATTCAGCACGACATTCTGGAACACGCCCTTGGGCAGACCCACTCCGTCGAAAGCCTGTTGGAAGCGCTCGCCGACCAGCAGCGTCTGCGCCGCATGCTTGAGGATCACGGTGTTGCCGGCCATCAGCGCCGGCACGATGGTGTTGACGGCGGTGAGGTAAGGATAATTCCACGGCGCGATCACCATGACGACGCCAAGCGGGTCCTTCTTCACATAGCGGCGAAAGCCATCCTTCGGGTTGGAGGCCGGCACCGACTTGAGCGCCTGCTCGGCGATCTCGACCATGTAGGTGGTGCGTTCCCTGACGCCGCCGAACTCGCCGCCGTAGCGTACGGGCCGCCCCATCTGCCAGGCGATCTCCGGCACGATCTCGTCTGATATCGCGACCAGCGCTTCCAGCATGGCGAGCATGTACTTGCCGCGCTCGACGATTGGCGTCAGCCCCCACTTCTCCTGAGCCGCCTTGGCACGCTCGACCGCGGCATTGATCGCCTGGTCGGTCGCGATCGGCCGCTCGGCATAGATCGAGCCGTCGATGGGGGATATCAGTTTGACCGTCTCGGTCATTTTGTAAATCCTCGTATTCTATAACAAAATCGTATGGCCTGGCGCTGCCCCTCATCTGCCTGCCGGCACCCTCTCCCCCACTGGGAGAGGGTAAGAGTGAAGGGGCGCCGACGAACCGTCGATACCTAGTACCGCTCGAATCCTCTGTGCAGTTCCCAATCCGTAATGCGGCGGTCGTATTCGAACTGCTCCCACTTGGCGGTGTGGACATAATGTTCGAGCACATCCTCGCCGAGCGCCTGCTTCAGCATCTTCGACTTCGCCAGCGTCTCGGTGGCGTCGCGCAGCGTCTTCGGAATCTCCGGCAGGCGCGATGCCTGATAGGCATCGCCGACAAACGGCTTCTGCAATTCCAGCTTCTCGTCGATGCCGGCAAGTCCGGCCGCGATCAGCGCTGCGAAGGCAAGATACGGGTTGAGATCGGCGCCGCCGATGCGGCATTCCATGCGGATGCCCTTGGTGCCCTCGCCGCACAGGCGGAAGCCGGCGGTGCGGTTGTCCTCGCTCCACATGATTTTGGTCGGCGCGAAGGTGCCGGCCTGGAAGCGCTTGTAGGAGTTGATGTAGGGCGCCAGGAACCAGGTGAATTCCTTGGCGTATTTGAGCTGGCCGGCAGCCCATTGCTGGCCAAGCGTCGACAGCGTCCAGTCGGCGGTTTTGTCGAAGAACAGCGGAGTCTTGCCGTCGGCGCTCCACAGCGAATTGTGGATGTGGCTGGAATTGCCGGCGAGCCCGTAATTGTATTTGGACATGAACGAAATCGCCTTGCCCTCGGACTCGGCGATTTCCTTGGCGCCGTTCTTGAGGATGACGTGACGGTCGGCCATGTCGAGCGCCTCGGCGTAGCGCACATTGATCTCTTCCTGGCCTGGACCCCACTCGCCCTTGGAGTTCTCGATCGGGATGCCGGCCGCTTCCATCTCGTTGCGAAGCCGACGCATGACGCCTTCTTCCTTGGTGGTGATGCCGATCTGGTAGTCGCCGATATAGGGTGAAGCGGTATCGAGACCTTGCCAGTGCTTCTTGCGGGCGGAATCGTATGTCTCGTTGAACAGATAGAATTCGAGCTCGGAAGCGAAATAGCCGATATAGCCGCGCTCGCTCAGCCGCTTGACCTGCTTCTTGAGGATGGCGCGCGGTGAATGCGGCAGATCGTCATGCGTGTGGTGGTCGAGCACGTCGCAGATCACGAGAGCGGTCTTTTCCAGCCAGGGAATGCGCCGCAGCGTGGCCAGATCCGGCTTCATGACGAAATCGCCATAGCCCTTCGACCAGCTCGCCGCCTTATAGCCCGGCACCGGCTCCATATCGATGTCGGCGGCCAGCAGATAGTTGCAGCCATGCGTTTCGTCATGCGCGGAATCGACGAAGTACTGCGCCAGGAAGCGTTTTCCCGCCAGCCGTCCCTGCATGTCGACGATGCAGGCGAGCACCGTGTCGATCTCGCCGCTGGAGACCGCTTTCTTCAACTGATCGAACGAGAAATTTCCGGCCATTCCTTTGGCACTCCAGCGCTTGTCGATTGAAAGGGATAAACGTAGCCATGGCCGGCGCGAGGCCGGCCATGGCTATATTGGGCGATGTCAGGCGCCAGCTTCGCCGATAGCCACCTCGGCTGCCCTGATCGCGGCCTGGCGTTTGGCGATCTGGTCACCGATCGGCGGACCCTGGAAGCGGCGGTTCTCGAAACCGAACCAAAGCACGGCGGTCAGCAAGATGAAGCCTATGGTGATGTACAGCACCTTGTCGTTCGGCGGCTGGATGGCGATGTAGAAGATGATCACCATGCCGACAATCGACAGCGCACAGAAGAGCTTGAACAGTCCGGCGCCCAGGTTCCACGGGCCAGGATTAGGCCACTTGGCCGTGCCGAATGCGACCATGCCGAGTGCGATCGGGATTGTGAACGACAGGAACAGGAACACCAGCGTCGAATTGACGACAATGGTGTAGATGTTGGTGCCGCCGATCGAAATAAACTGGGCAAGGAACACATAAAGGATCTCGAGGATCGCGGCCGTCCAGATCGCATTGACCGGCGTGCGCCAGGTCGGGTTGACCTTGGCGAGAGCCGCGGAGCCAACAGGCATGCCGCCGTCGCGAGAGAAGGCGAACAGCATGCGCGAAGCCGAGGTCACGGTGGCGAGGCCGCAGAGGAATTGCGAGATCAGGATTGCAAAATAAAGCAGTTCCTTCAGCCACACCGGCAGGATTGCATCCATTGTCGAGAAGAATACGCTCCATCCCTGCTTGGCGCCGGCAGCCAGGTCCGGGATCGCGAGAACGATTGCGCACAGCATCACCCAGCCGATCAGAGACGACCACAGCACCGACGAAACGATCGCCCGCGGAACGGAGTGTGCTGCCTTGACGGTCTCCTCGGAGGTGTGGGCCGAGGCGTCATAGCCGGTGATGGTATAGACGGGCAGAAGCAGGCAGAGCAGGAACAGGTAGCTCATGGAGTCGGTTTGCGGAAAAACACCGCCGCCCGCATCGCCTGAATAGTTTGTGAACGTCCACAGCCGGCTGATGTCGATTGCCGGTGCGAACACCAGGCAGGCCACGATCAGCACTGCTGTTGCGCCCAGGATAAGAAAGCCCGAAGCATCGGTAAGCATTGCCGTCAGTTTGATGCCGAAATGGTTGAACAGCGCCTGCAGCACGGTGATGAAGGCGACAAACCCGACGATTTCGCCCGGCGTGCCGGTGATGCCGAACCAGCTTCCGAATGTTCCAACGAAGAAGAAAGCGGTGCCGATGTTGATGGCGCCGAGCACAGTGATCAGACCGAACAGGTTTAGCCAGGCCGTCAGCCAGCCGGTGAAGCGGTTGCCGAGGATCGACGACCAGTGATAGAGGCCGCCGGCGGTCGGAAATGCCGAGGCGATCTGCGCCATGGCAAGGGCGAAGAAGCCCGACACGCAGCAACCGACGATCCAGCCGATGCCCGCACCTGCGCCGCCGATCGACGATGTGGCTTGCGCGAAGGAGTTGATGCCGCCCGAAAGGATGCAGATGATCGAGAACGATATCGCGAAATTCGAGAAGCGGCTCATGCTTCGCGACAGTTCCTGGGCATAGCCCATGCCGTGGAGAACCTTCAGGTCCTCCTTCTTGTCAACGTCCGTATAATCCGGTCCTGCCATTTTCATTCCCCTGTGGTTCTAATTGGCCGATTGAACTGACTTTCCGACTGAAGGCGATCTGGAATATCCGGCCTCCTCTGGCTCCAGATCCGAAAAAATGCCCGTGAGCAGATCCGCCCATTTCCGCTGCCCGGTCTCGCCGGCGATTTCGTCGTTGCGGATTTCGATCATCGCGCAAGGCAGGCC
>NZ_RZTE01000021.1:43651-108959 GCF_003997415.1 Mesorhizobium sp. M7A.F.Ca.MR.245.00.0.0
ACGGCTCGTTGACGCCGACGGTGACGCCGGCAAGCCGCTTCAGCGCCGATATCAGCGGCGCCGCCAGCCGGCGATCCTCGTCGTGGATGATGCCGATATGCCAGGGCCGGTTTTTGGATTTGTAGACCGGCGTGAAGGAGTGGACCGAAACCAGCCGCGTTTCCTGACCATGTGACAGCCTGTTGTCGATGATACCGGCAATCGTGTCGTGGAAAGGCTGCCATGACAGGGCAACACGTGCCGCCCGCTCGTTTTCCGACAGGCCGGCATTGCCCGGTATGACCGTTGTCTCACTGACCGGCGGCACCAGGTCGGGCGCGTCGAGCGGCCGGTTGCAGTCGATGACAAGGCGCGAAATGCGGGTCTCGACCAGAGTCGCGTCAAGCGCCTGCGCCATGCGGCGGGCAACAGGCAGCGCGCCGGGATCCCAGGCGATGTGGCGCGACAGGTCCTCGGCGGCAAGGCCGAGCGTGCCGAATTCGGCCGGCAGGTAGTTCGAGGCGTGATCGCAGGTCAGCACGAATGGGCTCGATCCGGCGGGGTTCGTCACCCTCACGGTATCAGACGATGCAAGGCTGGCGGGCCGTGCTTTCTCCATACTCTGCCGTCCCCGGGGAGCGCTGTATCGTATGTTACGTATTTTGCCTCATTGCGTCCCTGTGGATGATTTCATACAGTTTGTCCGGCTTTGTCAAATGCGATCTCGGAAAAGGCCTTCGGCCGAGCCAGAGGTGGGGAAAACATGATTTCCAGCATTGCCGAACTGATCGCCGATCGCCTCGGCACGATGCCGGCCGGCGAACGGCGCGCGGCCCAGACACTGATCGCCAACTATCCGATGATCGGCCTGAAAACGGTCGCTGAATTCTCGGCCGCGGCGGGCGTCTCCTCGCCGACGATCCTGCGTTTCGTCGCCCGGCTGGGTTTTCAGAACTATCCGGAATTCCAGTCGAGCCTGCAGGACGAACTGGCGGCGCAACTGCAATCGCCGGCAACAAGGACGCTCAACCCGCCCTCGCCCGGCGGCGGCACGGCGTCGCCGATGCTGGAAGCGACGCTCGACAATATGCGCGAGACGTTCAGGCACCTCTCCGACAGGCAGCTTGCCGACATCGCCGCCCGGCTCGCCGACCGGCGCGGCAAGACATTCCTGATCGGCGGTCGCTTCACCGATCCGCTGGCGCGCTACATGGCCGCCCACCTCGCCGTCATCCAGCCGGATGTCTTTCACCTCGCCGGGCAGGAGAGCATGTGGCGCGACCGGCTGATCGACATGGGCAAGCGCGACGTGCTGGTGATCTTCGACATCAGGCGCTACCAGGACAGCCTCGTCCGCTTCGCCGAGAAGGCGCATCAGCGTGGCGTCCAGATCGTGCTGTTCACCGACCAGTGGCTGTCGCCGATCGCCCGCTTTGCTCGTCATGTTATCGCCGGACGAACCGCGGTGCCGTCGGCATGGGACTCTTCGGCTGCCCTTTTCGTTGTCGCCGAAACGCTGATCGGCGCCGTCACCAGGCAACTGGAAGCAGAAGGCGCCAAACGCATTCGCGAGATGGAAAGTCTGCGTTAGTGCCTGTGCGACGATCCAAAGCGTTACGCATATTTTCTCAAAGGTTACATATATTTAATGTGCGCAGCCCCCGGAGAATTGTCATAAAGACGCGATATCGAGGCGGCTTCTTTGCCTTACAATAGCCTCGCTGCGTCTGCTTCATTCGGGAAACCGGTAGACGGAAGGATTGTTTTACCAACCGGAGTGCCGATGGCCGCCTGGAAACAGATACTTTTTGCACTTGTGGTGCTGGTGGTGGCGGCAGCCGTCTGGCTGCGCTTTTATCCCGGCGCGCCGGACGTGCTGGCACGCTGGGGCATCGACTGGGCCTCCGCGGCAACGCCCCCGGCTGAGACCGGCACCGCCAACGCGAAGCAGGCAAACGGCCGTAATGGCGGCAACCAGCGGGTGAACGTGGTCGCCCTTGCGGCCACTTCGGCTGTTATCAACGACCGCCTGCAGGCAATCGGCACCGGCCGTGCCAACGCCTCGGTGACCGTCAATCCCTACAGCTCCGGCCGCCTCGCCGAACTGCTGGTCGAATCCGGCAGCCATGTCGATAAGGGACAGATCCTCGCCACCCTGGATTCCGAGACCGAAGTGATCTCTCAGGACCGCGCCAAGCTCGCCTTGCAGGATGCGCAGGCCAAACTCGACCGCGTCAGGTCGCTTCGTGCCTCCAATGCCGCGACACCAGTCGCAGTGGCCGATGCCGAAGTGGTCTTGGCCGGCGCCAAGCTGGCGCTTCAGGATGCGGAACTGGCGCTGCAGCGCCGGTCGATACTGGCACCGATCGCTGGCACCGTCGGCATCCTGCCGATCTCGGCCGGCAATTATGTCACCAACCAGTCGGCCATCGCCACGCTCGACGACCGGTCCTCAATCCTGGTCGATTTCCTAGTGCCCGAGCGCTTCGCTGCCGCCGTCAAGGTCGGCGCACAATTGACGGCGACGCCGATCGCCAATCCCAGCAACGCTTATAGCGGCACCGTTTCGGCCATCGACAACCACATCGATGAAAAGAGCCGCACCCTGCTGGTCAAGGCCAAGATCGCCAACCCTGCGGATTCGTTGCGCGCCGGCATGTCGTTCGGCATCACCATGAAATTTCCGGGGCAAATCTATCCGGCCGTCAGCCCGCTGGCGATCCTGTGGGGGTCGGACGGCGCCTATGTCTGGCAGATCGAGGATGGCAAGGCCAGGCGGGTCCCGGTGCGCATCATACAGCGCAACACCGAGACCGTGCTGATCGACGCCGAGATCGACAATGGCGACATGGTGGTCACAGAGGGCACCCAGAGCGTCAGCGAGGGCGGCGCGGTCCGCCTTGCAGGTGAAGAGCAGCGCGCCGCGGACGCCGCCGCAGGCACATGACCAGCCCCGCCAACACTGCCAGCGAGACCGGCTTCACCGCCCTGTTCATCCGCAGGCCGGTGATGGCCTTCGTGCTGAACACACTGATTGCGGTCGCCGGCCTGGCCGCCTTCTACGGCGTCGAGATCCGCGAACTGCCTGATGTCGATCGCGCGGTCGTCACCGTTTCCACCACCTTCGAGGGCGCGGCGGCCGAGACCGTCGATCGCGAGCTGACCGACACCATCGAGGGCGCCGTCGCCCGCGTCTCCGGCGTCAAGTCGATCTCGTCGTCTTCCTCATTCGGCTCAAGCCGCGTCACCATCGAGTTCAACGATGGCGTCGATCTGAATGTCGCCGCCTCGGACGTGCGTGATGCTGTCGGCCGCGTCGCCAACCAGATGCCGGACACCGCCGATCCGCCGCGCATCGTCAAGGCCGACGCCAATTCCGACCCGGTGATGCGGCTGGCGGTGACCTCGGACAACATGTCGATCCAGGACATGACCGTGGTGGTCCAGGACCAGATCGAGGACGAGTTGGCCGCCGTGCCCGGCGTTGCCGACGTCCAGGTCTATGGCGACCGCGACAAGATCTTCCGCATCGATGTCGATCAGAACAAGCTGGCCAGCCTCGGCTTCACGGTTGCCGATCTCAGGGCCGCCCTTGCCTCGGTCGCCTTCGATTCCCCCGCCGGTTCGATCACCACGACCAACCAGGACCTGATCGTCCGCACGACTGCCGACGTCACCACGCCGGGAGAGTTCGAGAACATCATCATCGGCGGCACGACGCGCATCCGCGATGTCGCCACCGTCACACTCGGCCCCGATGTCGGCCAGACCACATTGCGTTCGGATGGCAAGACCGGCATCGGCATCGGCGTCATCCGCCAGGCGGAATCGAACACGTTGGACATCTCGACCGGCGTCCAGTCCGCCGTCGCCAAGTTGCAGGAAAACCTGCCCAAGGGCATGTCGATCAAGATCACCAGCGACGACGCGGTCTTCGTCAAGGGCGCGGTGCACGAGGTCGAGATCGCGCTCGGCCTGTCCGTCACCATGGTGCTGATCGTCATCTATGTGTTTCTCCTCGACTGGCGCGCGACGCTTATCCCCGGCCTGGCGATGCCGGTCGCCATGATCGGCACCATCGCCGCCATCTATCTGGCCGGCTTCTCGGTCAACATCCTGACCCTGCTCGCGCTGGTGCTGGCGACCGGCCTGGTCGTCGACGACGCCATCGTCGTGCTCGAAAACATCGTGCGACGACGCAACGAAGGCATGGGACCGCGTGCGGCCGCTGTGCTTGGCGCGCAGGAAGTGTTCTTTGCCGTTATTGCCACCACCTTGACGCTGGTCGCCGTCTTCGTGCCGATTTCGTTCCTGCCCGGCCAGACCGGCGGCTTGTTCCGCGAATTCGGCTTCGTGCTTGCCATGTCGGTGCTCTTGTCCTGCGTGGTGGCGTTGACGCTGTGCCCGATGCTCGCCTCGCGCATGCTGACCGGCGCATCGCTCCACCACGAAGGTGACCATGGCATCGGCGCCCGCATCGGCGGCGCGCTCAATACGGCCTACAAGCGCAGCCTGCACGCCTGCCTCGACGCGCCATGGATCGTACTCCTGGTCGCGGTGCTGTTCGCCGGCACCGCCTTCACGCTGTTCGGCACCATCCGCCAGGAGCTGACGCCGACCGAGGACCGCGCCGCCGTACTTCTGCGCATCAGCGCCCCGCAAGGCGTCAGCCTCGACTACACCACGCAGCAGATGCAGAAGATCGAGAGACTGATCCAGCCGATGCGCGATTCCGGCGAGATCCGCAGCACTTTCGAAAATGCCGGCCAGAACGGCTCCTACAACTCCGGCTTCATGGTGATGACGCTGGCGCCGTGGAACGAGCGCAGCCGCAGCCAGCAGGAGATCATGGCCGAGATCAGCCAGCTGACCAGGCAGGTGCCGAGCGTGCGCATCTTCCCGGTGCAGCCCAACAGCCTGGGTATCCGTGGCGCCGGCAACGGCCTGCAGTTCGCGCTGGTCGGCAACGACCGCAAGGCGCTCGGCGATGCCGCCGTGAAGATCATCGCCGAGATGCAGAAGGACCCGCGCTTCCAGACACCGCGCCTGTCCATCGACCCGACGCAGCCGCAGCTCGCCGTGGCCATCGACCGTGAGCGCGCCTCCGACCTCGGCATCGACATATCAGGACTGGCCAACACCTTGCAGGCCATGCTCGACGGCAACGACGTCGTCGACGTCTACATCGCCGACCGCAGCTACGGCGTGAAGCTGGTCTCGACCACAAATCCGATCAACGATCCGACGGATCTGGAGAACATCTTCCTGAAAACAGCCGACGGACGTTTCGTGCCGATGTCGACCATCGCCACGCTGACCGAACGCGCCGTGCCGCCGTCGCTGTCGCGCGAACAGCAGCAGCCCTCTGTGGCGATCACGTCCAACCTCAGCGGCGACTTCGCGCTTGGCGATGCGCTCACCCGCGCCGAGCAAATCGCCACGCCGCTGCTGCCGCCAGGCAGCCGCATCCTGCCGCTGGCCGAGGCGGCGACGCTGGGCGAGACCAACAGCGCCATGGTCACCATTTTCGGCTTCGCGCTGGTCATCATCCTTTTGGTGCTGGCCGCCCAGTTCGAAAGTTTTGTCAGCGCCGTCATCATCATGGCGACGGTGCCGCTCGGGCTGGCCTGTGCAATTTTCGCGCTTCTCCTCTCGGGCACCAGTCTCAACGCCTACAGCCAGATTGGCCTGGTGCTTTTGGTCGGCGTCATGGCCAAGAACGGCATCCTGATCGTCGAATTCGCCAACCAGTTGCGCGACCGCGGGCTTGGCGTGCGCGAGGCGATCGAACAGGCCTCGATCATCCGCGTGCGGCCGGTGATGATGACGATGATCTGCACCGTGCTCGGCGGCCTGCCGCTGGTGCTGGCGAGCGGCGCCGGTGCCGAGGCGCGCGTCGCGCTCGGCTGGGTCATCGTCGGCGGCCTGGGGCTGGCCACGGTCTCGACGCTGTTCCTGACGCCGGTCGCCTATCTCCTGCTTGGCCGCTTCGTCACGCCGAAGACCCACGAGGAAGCCCGACTGAAGCGCGAGTTGGAGGAAGCCGCCTACACCAATGTGGAGCCGGCTGAATAGAAATTCCAGGAAAAGTGTGTAGCGGGTTTTCGTCCGGAATTTCGTAAGAAAAATAATTCCGCCTATCTCAAGAACCGGCCTTCGATCGACCAGCGCGCGGCGAGGAAATTCAGCACCGCCGCCACCACGACGCCGCCGATTTTCGCCGGCCACACCCCGATGATGCCGGCGAACAGCGCGATCGAGAGGCTGGAGACACCGAGCGAAATCAGCGCTCCAAGCGTGGCGAAACGAAGGAACGCGTCATGCAGCCGGATGGCTCGATTGCGCTCAAACGACCACAAGCCGTTCGCCGCGAAGGAAAAGGTGACGGCGACGAACCAGGCAGCGATGTTGGCCGGCACCGGCGGAACCTCGAGCTTGAGCAGCAGGAAAAAGCTGGCAAGGTCGATGGCCGTGTTCGCCAGTCCGACAATGGCGAAGCGGACGATCTTGCTGCCGGCCGAACGCTGGGGCCGATCGGCGTCGCTCATCTCTTGCCGTCCAAGATCTCGACGCCGGCGCGGGCCAGGCTGGCTCCGAACGGGTCCGATGCGAGGGCCGCGAATTCGACCTCGCGCACACCTTGCATCATGTCGCGCGCGCGCAGCGTCTCGTCGACATGGCCGGGATGACACATGAACAGCCCTCGCTCCGGCAACCCTTCGACGGCGGCCTGCAGAACCGCAGCGAACTTTTCCGGTTGCCGCCAGTCATAGATGCCGGCGAGCGGCTGGAAAACGGTGAAGCCCGCGCGCTGCATCGAGCGGTTGAACCCGGCGGCGAGCGCGGCAATCGCAGCGACTTTCGCTCCCGCGGCCAGCGCCGGGGCGCCGCGCAGGGCCGGCCTGTCGGCGCCTTCTGGAAACCGTGCGCACAGCCATGTGCGCACGACAGGAAGGAAATGCACATGCTGATGCCCGTCGACGAAATCGGGGCGGCGGCCAAGCGCCTCGACGAAGCGGCTGTACTGGGCGTCAAGCTCGGCATGGACATGGCGGGCGCCGATGCGGCCGCGCAGAACAGGCAAGGCCAGTGCGCGGAGCGGTGGCAGCCGGCCTTCCGGCGCCAGGGCCGACCGGCCGGTGACGGCCAACTGGTCGGTCAAGGTGAGGTGCAGCCCAACCGCGGCCCGGCCGCACAGCGGTTTTATGCGCTCTGCCTCCTTTGCCCACTCGGGAAAGCCGGTCATGCAACTGGTGCCGGTCAGGCGCCCCCGATCGAGAAGATCGAGAATCCCGGCGGAAACGCCAGGCGCCAGGCCGTAATCGTCGGCGATCAGGCGAATGCGCCGCGTCATCTGTTCGAAGAGCCCGGCTCCGGCCGGTCGGCGGGGGCATCGCTGCGCACGACATCGCGCACGAGATAGACCGGCCGATCCTTGCTCTCGCTGAGCGTCACCCAGACATATTCGCCGATCAGGCCAAGCAGGGTCAGGTTGAGGCCGCCGAGCAGAACGACGGCAACCAGCAGGCTGGGGTAGCCCGGAACGGCAATGCCGTAGAAGATCACCTCGAAGAACACCTTTGCACCATAGAGCGCGCCGGCCAACGCCGCGAGCAGCCCGCTAAGACTGATCAGGCGCAGCGGAATGACGGAGAACGAGGTGAACCCTTCGAGCGAGAAGGCGATCAGGTTGAGCCGGCTCCATTTCGATGTGCCGCTGGCGCGGCCTTCCGGCGAATAGGGCAATGCTTTCTGGCGAAAGCCCGCCCAGGCAAACAGGCCCTTGTTGAAGCGACGCTTGTCACGCAGGCTGGTCAGTGCGCGCGCCACGGCGCCGCGCATGACGCGAAAGTCGCCGGCATTTTCGGGAATGTCGAAACGCTGGCTGCTGTTGATCAGGCTGTAGAAAAGCCGTGCAAGCTGGCTGCGCCGCCAGCTCGCCTCGCGGCGGTCGTTCTGGGCATAGACGACATCGATGTCGGGATGGTTCACCAACTCGGCGATCAGCTTCAGGCTGATATCCAGGGAATGCTGGAGGTCGGCGTCCATGATCAGCACCATGTCGCCGCGCGACTGGTCGAGGCCGGCGAGTACAGCGACTTCCTTGCCGAAATTGCGGCTGAGGCGGACGATCTCCCACGATCCCGTCAGCGCTTGCGAAAATCGTCCGGCGCCGTCGTCACGGCTGCCGTCATCGACCAGGATCTTGTGCACGGTCATGCCGAAGCGCTGTGCCACGGCCGCTTCGAGCTCGCCGAGCAGGCGCGCGAAGGCCGATGCCGAAGCCGCCTCGTTGAAGAATGGCGCAACGATATCGAGGCTCTGTCGCAACTCAGCCATTCGCGACTCCCGCATTCACCACCTTTTCCCGTGCCTTGGCCCAGAACCACCAGATCAGCGAACCGGCGATGAAAGTGACGGCCACCGGCCGGAACCAGGGGAAGAGGAAATCGTGCACATGGCGCTCGACGCCGCTCAGCCCGGTCACGAACAGCGTCATCGACAGCACCGAGGCGAGGACGCCGCCTCGTTCTTCGCGCCACAACAGGGCGATGGCAAGACCGGCTGGTACCGCGATCATGGCAAAGGTGTTGGGCTCGACGCGCGGGTTGAAGACGCACATGTAGAAAGTGGCCGTCAGGAAGATCGCCAGCGCTGCCTTTCCCCCTTCGAGCCTGCGGTCGAACCAGATGACGGCTGAAAGCGTAAGGAGGGCCATGACCATGCGCACGATCGTTGCGCCGAATTCCGGTATCGGCAGCCCTATCGTGGTGAACGGTGCCGTGAAATCGGTGGACACGAAATGGCTGGTATTGTCGACGGCCATGGAGGTCAGCATCTGGGCGAAAACACGATACTGATCGTTGAGATAGCCGGCGGGAGCAAAAGCGTAAGGCAGTGCGAGCACGAACAGCACCGCCAGCACCAGCACCGGTATCAACCGAAGCCGAAGGGCTCCTACCAACAACAGCATTATGATCGCGGTCGGCTTGGCGATGATGGCAAGCGAAGCCCAGAAGAATGTCTCCGCCCGTCGCCCTTCCAGCGCCGACAATGTGAGAAGCCAGCAAGCGGCGGTCAAAAGGATCGTCGCCTGGCCGTTGCGGATCGCGCCGAGCGCCATCGGCAAAGCGAGGAAGAGGCCGAAAGAAAGCAGCCACATCAACTCGCCACCACCGAGCTTGCGCACCTGCCGCATCGCGGCATAGGTCAGCACCGCAAACCCGAGGGAGTGCCACACCACGCCGCCCAGATGCGGACCGAGCTTGACTATCGGAGTGTAGAGCGCGGCGAAGGCCGGCGCGTAGAGATACCCCATCTCGGATTGGGTGTCGTAGAGCGGCAGACCGGCCAGAAGCGCCTCGCTGCCGTCTATATAGGCCTTCCATACCGTCCGCGTGTACGGCGACCGCAGGACCATGGCAAGAACGACCAGGAACGCTCCGATCCACAGGCCAAACCCCAAACGGTCGAAAACCGGCTTGGAAATCGTCATCAAGGCACCCCACACAATCCCGGAACAAGCTCAGTCCAGCCTGTCCCGGCATTCGATGGCGGCGGCATATCACGGACGCAGCGGCATGGCATAGGGGGCTTGATGGACGCGGGTATCGGCCTGACGGTCCCGAGGCGGCGGATAACCGGCGATCTCTGACGCAAAGCACTCCGAGGCTAAGGCCGGATGAACACCTTGCCGTTCGGCTTAGCCAGTTCCGCTGGCACCCGCGCCATCGCCTCGGCAAGCGGCACCACCGCCGTCACGTCGGTCGACCAGCGCCCATCGGAAAAACGCTTCTGCGCTTCCAGGATCGCCGGGCCGCGGCGGTCGCGGAACTGGCGCATCCACTCGCTCAGCCAAAAACCTTCGATATGCTTATGCTGGAAGATCAGTTGACCGGGCTCGCGGATAACGGTGGCTTCGGGATCGAGCCGCCCATAGATGATCCAGCGCGACCGCTTCGGCATGACGTCGAAGATGGCGGAGGCAAGCGGCCCGGTCACCGCGTCCAGGAAAATGCGCGGCTGTTCGGCCTTCATCACCTCGCGCAGAGCCGCCTTGAAATCCGGCGCCTTTTCATTGAGCACGTGCGCCGCGCCAAGCGCTTTCAGCAAAGCGATCTGATCGTCACGCCGCACGGTGACGATCGGTCGGAAACCTGCCTCCCTGGCCAGGCCGATGATCAGCTTGCAGAGCTGGCTGGCGCCGGCGGTCATGACGAAGGCCTTTTCGCCTTCCTGCTTGACGATGTCGAACATGGCAAGCGCGGTGAGCGGGTTGACGATCATCGCCGCGCCATCCTCGTCGCGGACCGTGTCGAGAAGTGGGATACACGCCACTGCCTCGGCAGCGGCATAATCGGCCCATGAGCCCCAGTTGCTGACACCGGTGGCAAAGGCGACGCGCTTGCCGATCAGGCTTTTGGGATAGGGCTCGTCCCCGCTGGCGACGACAATCCCGACGCCCTCGAAGCCGGCCGGCTGGCCCTTGGCGCGCGGCTGGCCGTACTGGCCCTTGATGAAGGCGATGTCGGAGGGGTTGATCGAGGCGAGGTTGACCTTGATCAGCACCTGCGTCGGTCCGGGTGTCGGCACCGCGATGTTGCCCGGCTCGAGATACGGCTCCGTCGACTCCAGCACACTGCCGCTCGGCGTCCTGGTGTAGCCGTCGCCGACCAGCAGCAGCGCCTTCATTTCGGAGGGGACGGCCATTGGAACACTCCGTGCTTGGGCTGTCGGCATCGCCGGATGACGATGCCGGCGCTCAGACCTTTTCCTGCGTGTATTTCTTCAGCTCGGTGCGCGCCACCTGACGGCGATGCACGGCGTCCGGCCCGTCGGCAAGGCGCAAGGTCCGCAGATGCGTCCACGACCGCGCCAGCGGCGTGTCCTGGCTGATGCCTTGCGCGCCGAACATCTGCACCGCTTCGTCGGTGACCTTGAGCGCGACGCGGGGTGCCACCACCTTGATCTGGCTGATCCAGGGGGCCGCGGCGCGGGCGTCGCCCTGATCGATCATCCACGCCGCCTTGAGGCAGAGCAGCCGGGCCATTTCGATCTCCATGCGGCATTCGGCGATGATGTCGAAATTGGCGCCGAGCTTTGCCAGCTTCTGGCCGAAGGCTTCGCGGCGCAAGGAACGCTGGCACAGCATCTCGAGCGCCATCTCGGCCTGTCCGATGGCGCGCATGCAGTGATGGATGCGGCCGGGGCCGAGCCGCCCTTGCGCGATCTCGAACCCCCTGCCCTCGCCGAGGATCAGGTTCGATGCCGGTACCCGCACATTGTCGAAGCGAAGATGCATGTGGCCGTGCGGCGCGTCGTCATCGCCATAAACCTGCATGGCCCGCACCTTGGTCACGCCTTTTGTGTCCGATGGCACCAGGACCATCGAATGACGGCGGTGCTGCGGCTCGTCATCGCCGCCGGTCCTGACCATGACGATGTAGATGGCGCAGCGCGGATCGCCTGCGCCCGAAGCCCACCATTTCTCGCCGTTGAGCACATAGTCGTCGCCCTGACGCTCGCAGCGCATGGCAATGTTGGTGGCATCGGACGAGGCGACATCCGGCTCGGTCATCAGATAGGCCGAGCGGATCTTTCCCTCGAGCAGCGGTTCCAGCCATTCTTTCTTGTGGTCGGCCGAGCCGTACCGTTCCAGCACCTCCATATTGCCGGTGTCGGGCGCCGAGCAGTTGAAGGTCTCGGCGCCGAGATGCGCCTTGCCCATCTCTTCGGCCAGATAGGCGTATTCGACGGTGGAAAGGCCGTAGCCGCGTTCCGAGCCGGTCAGCCAGAAGTTCCACAGGCCGCGCTCCCTTGCGGTTTTCTTCAGCCCTTCGAGGATCTCGCTCTGGCGCGCACTGTAGACCCAGCGGTTGCCTGCCTTGCCCACTTCGCTGAGGAATTCATGGTCGAGCGGCATGATCTCGTCGCGCACCATGGCCGCGACGCGCGCGTGGATCGGCTTCAACCGCTCGGTCATGCCGAGATTCATCTCCGTCATCAGTCGCTAACCCTTCATGCATGCCAGGCATTTTGTCAGTGGCAAGGATGACCGTACTTCGGATAGCCTTGTCAACGCGAACTGTTTGCCCGCATGCCGAGCGCAGAGGATTGTGATGAGCTATCTGGACGAGCTGTTTTCGGTGGCCGGCAAGACCGCGCTGGTGACGGGTGCCGCGACCGGCATAGGGCGCATGGCGGCGACCGCGCTGGTGCAGGCCGGCGCCAACGTGATGATCGCGTCGCGCAAGGGCGATGACTGCGTCAAGGTCGCCGAAGAGTTGAACGAGCTTGGCGCATCCGGCCGGGCCGAAGGCTTCGCCGGCGATGTCTCCAGCGAAACCGGCATTGCCGCACTCGTCGCCGAGGTCAAAGCGCGGACCGGGAAACTGCATATTCTGGTCAACAACGCCGGCGTCTCCTGGGGCGCGCCGCTGGAAAGCTTCCCCTATTCGGCATGGGCCAAGGTGTTTGGCGTCAACGTCACCGCGGTCTTCCATCTGACCCGCGAATTGCTGCCGCTGCTTGATGCCGCCGCCAGCGACGCCGATCCGGCCAGGGTGATCAATCTCGGTTCGGTGATGGGCACGCAGCCGCTGGCCGACGACGCCTATTCCTACACGGCGTCCAAGGCAGCCGTGCATCATCTGACCCGCACCCTTGCGCTCGAGTTCGCCGGCCGCCGCATCACCGTCAATGCCTTCGCTCCCGGCCCCTTCCAGAGCCGGATGACGGCATTCGCCACCAGTACGGATGAGCAGGCCAGGCACGTCGGCAGCCATGTTCCGATCGGCCGTATCGGCGCACCGGATGACATTGCCGGCGCAACGCTCTATTTGTGCAGCCGTGCAGGCAGCTATGTCACCGGCGCCATCCTGCCGATCGACGGCGGACAGTCGGTGCAGCATGGGCTGACCCTGTTCAAGGAATGACATTTTCCGGCCACAGAAGCCGGGGGTGAACTGGAGGACATGAGCGTGGAACCGATCAGTCTCGATGTGCTTCTGGCCAGTGTCGGCAAGGAGGTTGGCGTGTCGCCATGGCGGGCGGTCACGCAACGCATGATCGACCAGTTCGCCGACGCCACCGACGACCACCAGTTCATCCACTGCGATCCGGAGCGGGCCATGCGCGAAACGCCGTTCGGCGGCACCATCGCGCACGGCTTCCTATCGCTGTCGCTGTTGTCGGCGATGACCTTCGAGACCATGCCGCCGCTGGAAAACGGCAAGATGGGCGTCAACCACGGCTTCGATTCGCTGCGCTTCCTGGCGCCGGTGAAAACGGGCGCGCGCATCCGCACGCGTTTCGTGCTGGCCGACGTCAAGGTTCGGCCGTCGGGCTGGGTGCAGACCGCGCATGACGTGACGATCGAAATCGAAGGTTCGAAGAAGCCGGCACTGACCGCGCGCTGGTTGACGCTGACCTTGATCGAACGCCAGCCCGAGACGGCATGAGTGATCCCGTACTCGACCAGGCAGCGCTTGCGCCTTACCTCGAGGCGAACATACCGGGCTTTTCCGAGCTTGCAGCAGTCGAGAAGTTCAAATCCGGCCAATCGAACCCGACTTACCTTTTGACGGCGGCAAGCGGCCGTTACGTGCTGCGCGCCAAGCCGCCGGGGCAATTGCTGAAATCGGCGCATCAGGTCGACCGCGAATTCAGGGTGATGAGCGCGCTTGCCGGCACCGCCGTGCCCGTGCCTGCCATGCTGCATCTGTCGGCGGAAGACTCGCCCATCGGCCGCATGTTTTACGTGATGGATTTCCTGGACGGCCGCATTTTCTGGGATCCGGCGCTGCCGGAGGCTCGCGACAACGAAGAACGCGCCGCTATATACGATGCCATGAACGAAACCCTCGCGGCGCTGCACGAGATCGATGTCGGGACAGTGGGGCTCGGCGATTTCGGGCGGCCGGGAAATTATTTCGAGCGGCAGCTGGCGCGCTGGACCAGCCAGTACCGCGCCTCGGAGACTGACGCAGTCGCCGACATGGACGGGCTGATTGCCTGGTTGGAAACGCATATGCCCGCCGATGATGGCCGGATCTCGTTGGTGCATGGCGACTACCGGCTGGACAATCTGATCTTCGCGCCGGACCGGCCGAAGGTGCTGGCGGTGCTCGACTGGGAATTGTCGACATCAGGCCACCCCTTCGCCGATATCGCCTATCAATGCATGCAATGGCGGCTGCCGCACGCTTCCGGCTTTCGCGGCCTGGGCGGTGTCGACCGTTCCGCACTCGGCCTGCCCTCCGAGGAGGACTACGTCGCCGCCTACTGCCGGCGGCGCGGGCTCACCGGTATCGGCAACTGGACGTTCTATCTCGCCTTTTCCTTCTTCCGGCTGGCCGCGATTTGCCAGGGCGTCTACAAGCGGGCGCTGGACGGCAACGCCTCCAATCCGGAAAAGGCCCGGACCTATGGCGAGGCGGTAAAGCTGCTTTCGCGTCTTGCCGCGAAGCTGATCGACAAGGAAGCGTGATGGGCCGCTTTGACGGAGCAAAGGTGCTGATCACGGGTGCCGCCAACCTCGACAAGCGTCGGCACGATCCGAAGCATACCGCCTGGGAACTTCCCGTGCCCTTGTCCGTTTCCGTACAGCGTATATAATTTAGCCAGCCACCAACCAACCAAAGGCACCAGATCTTGCCGCAGAGCGTCCAGACACGCCGCGAGAAACAAAAGGCCGAACTGCGCTCCGAACTGGTCGAGGCCGCGCACAAGCTCGTCCAGGAAGAAGGCTATGAAGGCCTGACCATCCGCAAATTGGCCAAGCGGGTCGGCTACGCCCCGATGTCTGTCTATTCCTACTTCGCCGACAAGCAGGACATCCTGTTCGCTCTGGCCGAGGATGCGTTCGAGACGCTGGCCCGCCGCATCGAGGAGCATCCATCCGATGATCCAATCGAGGCCTTGCAGGCGGTGATGACCGAATATGCCGCTTTCGGACTCGGCAATCCCAACGAATACCGCACCGTGTTCATGACCGAAAAGACCAAGCTGCCGGAAGGCTACAATGAAATGGAGGAGAGCAACCCTGCTATGAAGGTGCTGATCAGCAGGGTCGAGGCCTGCGTCGCCGCCGGCAAATTGCAGGGCGATCCGCGCGCCATCGCCACCATGCTGTGGGCGGTCGGCCACGGCACGATCTCGCTGCTCATCACCTTTCCGTTCTACCCCTTCGGCGATCCGCAGGCCTTCGTGAAGCGGATGTGCGATTTCACGCTCGCCACGCTCAGCACGCAAAACGTCCCGCCGCTGACCGAGACACCGGTCAACTGCTGAGCGTCGTTTCCTTTGGTTTGTGTATTCTCCTCCAGACCTGGGGGGTCTTGGTTAACAAAAAATTTATTGTACGCGTACGGTTTTCCTTGAACTTCGCGATCGACGGGCGTATATGTACAGCGCATCGTACATGTACGAGAGAAATTCACCCGTCGGTACGAATTGAATTCGACCCGGAAACCGGAGACTGACAATGAAAAAGACACTCCTCACCCTCGCCGCCGTGCTGGCACTTTCGGGCTCGGCCTTCGCCGCCAACACCACCCATCCCGTCAAGCATGCGCCGGTGGCGGCCTGCGTTGACACCAGGACCAACGTGAAGCTCGATTGCGCTTCGACCGGTTCGGTCGAGAAGAAGGGTGCCACGCAAAATACCGCTGAAGGCAAGGGCCCGCGGCTCGGCATCAGCATCAATCCGTGGATTGTACCAAGCGCATTTTGACATCAGCAAAGATCGCGTCTGGCCGGCACAAGCCGGCCAGCTTCAGCCGACCGAAACCGGCAGCTTCGCCGCTGAACTCTCGAAGGCCGCGTCGATCAGCTTTTGCATGTCCGCGGCACGCCGGAACGACGGATCGCCATTCCGGCCTGTATCCAGCGCATCGGCAAAGCGTCGCGCATTGCGCTTGACACTGGGCAGCGCCAAGATCTGCCAGCGCTGAAGATCGACATCGCCGCCGAGACAGGCCGACAGGTTCGATGCCTTGCCGTCGGTTTCGACCCTGATGGCGCCCTTGGTGCCGTGCAGGGCCAGCGACAGATCGTTGGCGTGGCCGGTCATGTAGCGGCTCGCCACGATCGTAGCGAGCGCACCGGAACTGAGCCGCGCCGTCATTGCCACGCTGTCATTGGCGTCCAGCACATAGTCGCCGATGCGCTCGCCCTCGGCCTTCGGAAACGTCACCAGATCGGCATGCAGGCTGACGATATCCTGGCCGGCGCCATAGGTAGCGAAGTCCAGGATATGGATGCCGACATCGCCCAGCACACCGGTCGAACCGTGCCGGCTCGACAAGCGCCAGAGCCATTTGTCCTCGACCCGCCAGTCGCCCCACGACTGGCTGACCAGCCAGCTTTGCCGGTAGCTTGCCTCGACATGGCGCAACACGCCGATCTCGCCGGCCAGCACCATGCGCCGCGCTTCATGGATCGCCGGTGAGTTGCGATAGGTCAGGTTGACCATGTTGACCACCCCTGCAGCCTCGGCCGCTTCGGTCATATCAAGCGCGTCGGCGTGGTTCGGCGCCAGCGGCTTTTCGCAAAACACATGCTTTCCCTGGGCAAGCAGCGCCAGCGTCGTTGCCATATGCGCACCATCCGGCGTCGCGTTGATGGCGGCATCGAACTGACCCCAGGCGATCGCCGCCTCCAGGCTCTCGAAAGATTCGCCGATCTTGCTGACGGCGGCAAACGCCGCCGCGCGGCCAGGCACCTGGTCGACGCAAGCGACGATGCTGCAGCCCGGGATCCCGGCAAACTCCTCGACATGATGCCCGGCGATACCGCCGGTGCCGAGCAGAAGAATTCGATGCATCAGTTCAGGCCCCCAGCCACCTCACACCCCAATCAGCTCAGGCCCGAATCAACTCAGGCCCTTGTCGCCGTCGGCATGCAGGCGCAGCCCCTTCTGCACGATCTTCTCCTTGGCCGCATCCGTCGGCACGTTCGGCGCATTGGTGATGCCGGACCATGCCGGCGCCGGGTTGTGCGCCCAGTGCACGGCGTTGCGCAGCACCTGCTGCACGCCCTCATTGTGATAGATCGGATAGGTCTCGTGGCCGGGCGAGAAGTAGAAGATCCGTCCCGCGCCGCGCTGGTAGGTCAGCCCGGACCGGAACACCTCGCCACCCTCGTACCAGGAGACGAACACCGTCTCCAGCGGCTCCGGCACGGCGAAGGGCTCGCCATACATTTCGGTCTCGCCGATCTCCAGGCACTCGCCGATGCCTTGCGCGATCGGGTGGCCGCGGTTGATCGCCCAGACGCGCTCGCGCTCGCCCGCCTCGCGCCATTTCAGCGAACAGGGCGTGCCCATCAGCCGCTTGAATATCTTCGAGTAGTGGCCGGAATGAAGCACGATCAAGCCCATCCCTTCCCACACCCGCTTCTGCACCCGCTCGACGATCTCGTCCTTGACCTCGCCATGCGCCGCGTGGCCCCACCACAAAAGCACGTCGGTGGCCGCCAGGCGCTTTTCGCTCAGGCCGTGCTCGGGCTCCTGCAAGGTGGCGGTGGTCGCCTCGATGCCCTTGTCCTGGTTGAGGGCGGCGGCAATGGTGCCATGCATGCCCAAGGGATAGAGGTCGCGCACGGCTTCATTGGTCTGCTCGTGGACATTCTCGCCCCAAACGATCGCTTTTGTCGGCATTTTCATCTCCCAAAGCGCTTTAAATAGCATGTCAAAAGGGATTGAGAAGGTGCCGATGCCGCCTGGCCCGATGGAATACTACGTCTTGCGCTTCTTGCGTCCCGGCACGGTCTTGGCCTTGCCCGGTTTCGCCGGTGCGCCGGGGATAGCGGTTCCGGTAATGGATATCGGATCACTGGCCGGGAACGTGTCTTCGAGGCCTTCCTCGAGTTCCTCTTCGGCGCTCGGGGCTTCATGCCGCTCATGTTCGAGCGAGCGGACGGCCGATGTCTTTATGACCGGCGACTTCGGTGGGGAATTCGACGGCATCGGCATTCTCCCTCGGCGTGCGGATGCAGAACGAGCGTGCCCTGCAAAACGTTCCGAGTTCAGACCGCCGCGTCGCGCGATCCCTCGGACAGGAAAGTAAAGACATAGTCCGAGAAGGAACGCCAGCATTCGACCCGGAAGGCATCGGCGGCTGTGCGCAGCAGCACGATCTCGGTCTTGCCCAAGATGGTGCGCGACGCTGCGCCCACCGGGAAGGCGTCGAGCGACAGGTCCTGCGGGCAGCCAGCATTGATCGTCGCCGCTGCCCCAGTGCCCGTCACCGATATCGCGATGTTGCGATGCGAGACGCCGACCGCCGAATGCAGCGCGGATACTTTGGCGCAATCGGCGAGCGGATCGTTGCCGGCCTCATCGATCACAAGCCATTCGTCGGGACCGAGCCACAAGACGGTGCGCCCGCCCTTCGCGGCAGAGGTTTTCGGCTTGTTCGGCAAGGTCACGCCGAGCGCCTTCGAAAGCGCTGCGGCCGAAGCCTCCGGCGCACGCAGTGAAACGCGCTCGGCCGACGGCAGCACCTCGACCTTGACGGCGGCGGCAGTGGTGCTGCGCCCAGCCAGCGCCGGACGGCGTTCGACCGAAGGCGATGCGGCCGGAGCCGTCTTCCTTGCAGCGGCCTTAGCCATTGAGGCGCCCTCCCGTCTCGTCGAAGAATACCATGCCGGTAACCTCCACTTCGATCACCCCATTCGGCATCGGCACATAGAGGGTCTCGCCCATCCGGTCGCGGCCGCCGGCGACCAGCGCCAATGCGATCGAGCGGCCGCAATTTTCCGACCAATAGCTCGAGCTGACATGACCGATCATCTTCATCGGGATCGCCTGCTTCGGATCCTCGACGATCTGCGCGCCTTCTTCCAGCACCACTTTGGGATCCCTGGTCTTGAGGCCGACCAGCTGCTTGCGGCCCTTGGCGACCAGATCCGGCCGCGTCAGGCCGCGGATACCGACGAAGTCGGTCTTCTTCTTGCCGACCGCCCAGTCGAGCCCGGCGTCGTTCGGCGTTACCGTGCCATCCGTGTCCTGGCCGACGATGATGTAGCCTTTTTCGGCGCGCAGCACGTGCATCGCCTCGGTGCCGTAGGCGGCCGCACCATGCTTCTGGCCCTCGGCCCACAGGGCTTCCCAGACCGCCTGGCCATAGTCGGCCGGCACATTGACCTCGAAGCCGCGCTCGCCGGTGAACGACATGCGAAACAACCGCGTCGGCACGCCGCAGATCTTGCCTTCACGCACCGACATATGCGGCAGCGCCTCGTCGGACATGTCGATGCCTTCGACCAGTGGCGCGATGATGTCGCGCGACTTGGGCCCCTGCACGGCGATAACAGCCCACTGCTCGGTGATCGAGGTCAGCCAGACATTGAGATGCGGGAACTCGGTCTGGAGATAATCCTCCATGTGGTTCATGACGCGCGGCGCGCCGCCGGTCGTCGTCGTCACGTGGAAACGGTCGGGGGCCAGCCTGCCGACGACGCCGTCGTCATAGATGAAGCCGTCCTCGCGCAGCATGATGCCGTAGCGGCAGCGGCCGGGTTCCAGCTTCTCCCATGGGTTGGTGTAGAGCAGTTCCATGAACTTGGCCGCATCCGGCCCAACCACCTCGATCTTGCCCAGCGTAGAGGCATCGAATAGGCCCGCCGTCTTGCGCACCGCGACGCATTCGCGGTCGACCGCGGCATGCATGTCCTCGCCCGCCTTGGGGAAATACCAGGCGCGCTTCCACTGGCCGACATCCTCGAACACGGCACCTTGCGCCTCGGCCCAGGGATGGATCGCGGTTCTGCGCGTCGGGTCGAACAGCGGACCGCGCGCATGGCTGACGATCGCGCCGAAGGTGACCGGCGTATAGGGCGCACGGAACGTGGTCAGGCCGACCTCCGGGATCGGCTTTCCCAGCGTCTCGGCGGCAATCGCCAGGCCGTGCATGTTGGAGGTCTTGCCCTGGTCGGTCGCCATGCCGTTGGTGGTGAAGCGCTTGACGTGCTCGATCGAGCGCATGCCTTCGTGCACCGCCTGGCGGATATCCTTGGCGGTGACGTCGTTCTGGAAATCGACAAACGCCTTCACCGTCGTGTCCGGCCCGGCGCCGGGCGCCGCGCCCAACATACCGCGCGACCAGCTCTCCGACGCATCGACTTTCGGCTTGTTGCCCTTGGCAGTTTTGGCACCAGCATCCTTGGCCGCCTTGGCACCCGCCGCATAGGCCTCGTCCACCGTCGCCGACAGCCCGTCGGTGCCGTTGCAGGCGCCCACCGAGACGCAGTCCTGCGCATAGGTGCCCGGCACGAAGCGCTTGGTCTCGTCGTTGAAGGCGACCTTGCCGCGCGACTGCGAGAACAGATGCACCGACGGCGTCCAGCCGGCCGACATCAGGATCGCATCGACCGCGATGGTGCGTTCGCCGCCGCCATTCTTCGGCTGCACGGTCATCGACGACACCCTGAGCTTACCGCCAGCGCGGAGCACCGCGCGGCCGAAATTGATCTCGATGCCGAGCGCCCTCGCCTCGTCGATCACCGGTCCGGTCGGATTTTCGCGCAGATCGACGATCGCCGCCACGTTGACGCCGGCCTTCTTCAGGTCGATCGCCGCCGCGTAAGCAGAATCATTGGCGGTGTAGACGCCGACATTCCTGCCGACCGCGACGCCATAGTGGTTGAGATAGGTGCGCGCGGCACCCGCCAGCATGATGCCCGGCCGGTCATTGTCGGCAAACACCATGTGACGCTCGATCGCGCCCGAGGCCAGCACCACGCGCTTGGCCCGGACCTGCCACAGCCGCTCGCGCGCCAGATCGTGGCCGGGGGTCCTCAGATGCTCGCTGACACGCTCGACCAGCCCCACAAAATTCTGCGCATAGTAGCCGAACGCCGTCGTTCGCGACAGCACGCGGACATTGTCCATTGCGGCGAGCTTCGCCACGGCAGCTTGCGCCCAGGCAAAACCGTCCTGGCCGTCGATTTTCGCGCCGCTCTCGAAACGCAGGCTGCCGCCGAACTCGGCCTGCTCGTCGGCGAGGATGACGCGCACGCCGGTCTCAGCCGCCGCAAGCGCTGCCGCGATGCCTGCCGCACCGCCGCCCAGCACCAGCACGTCGCAATGCGCATAGCGCGATGAATAATGGTCGGGATCCGGCTGGTCCGGGGAAACGCCAAGACCGGCTGCGGCGCGGATCTTTGGCTCGTAGAGCCTCTTCCACGCCGCTTTCGGCCACATGAAGGTCTTGTAGTAGAAGCCGGCCGAAAGCAGCGGCGAGGCGATATCGCTGACCGCACCGAGGTCGAAGGACAGTGACGGCCAGCGGTTCTGCGACTGCCCATCAAGCCCGTCATAGAGCTCCTGCACGGTCGCCCGCACGTTCGGCGTCTTGCGTGCCGCGTCGCGCTTGATTTCGACCAGGGCGTTCGGCTCCTCGGCGCCCGCCGACAGGATGCCGCGCGGACGGTGGTACTTGAACGAACGGCCGACGAGATGGACGCCATTGGCGAGCAGCGCCGAGGCCAGCGTGTCGCCCTCGATGCCGGCATAGGACCGGCCATCGAAGCTGAACCGCGCGGTCTTGGCTTGGCTGAAGCGGCCAGCGCCGGGAATGCGGAACGCGCCGCTCATTTGGCAACTCCCGGCAGCTTCGACGGCTTCGGCTCGCCGGCCTTGTAGGTCATGACGAATTTGTCGGTGACGGTGTCGCGTACGGCATTGAAGAAGCGCGCACAGCCATGCATGTGCCGCCAGCGCTCATAAATGATGCCCTTGGGGTTGGAGCGGATGAAGAAGAACTTTTCAAAATCGTCGTCGCTCTCGCCGGCCATATTGGCCGAGCGCGCGATGTGGGCCTCGCCGGCGTTGCGGAACTCGAGTTCCGGACGCTCTTCCTCGCAATAGGGGCAGCGGATGAGAAGCATTTGGTTCGTTCCTACAATTCGCCGTGGCCGACGCGGGCGCCCGCCGGTTGATCGCAAAGCTTCTGTCCCAGGGTCGCGAACGGTGCGACGAGCCGGATGCGCTCTTCCACGCTTGCAGCGGGACGAAACAGATCGCGGGACGCCATGTTGCCGAGGGTGAGCTGCATCGGATCGGTTGTGACGATGACTTGACGCGGCTGGAATGTCTCGTCTTCTTCGAGCCCTTCGGGTCGTCCCTCGAAGAACATCACCACCCTCTGGCCGCCGCTCCAGACGCAGGCCAACGTGCCGTCATCGACCGAAAACGGCCAGCCGGCTTCGTTGCCGGCACGGCTGATCGGCTGCGTGCGCACGTCATCCGGCGAGGGAAAATGGAACATGCCCCGTTCTCCCGCCAGCACTTGCTCCCCCGCCAGCATCAGCGGCATCGCGACAGCCATCTCAGCCATCATCAGTGCGCCACCGCCGCCGCCGCCGCCTCGTCGATGAGCCGTCCGGTGCGGAAGCGTTCGATGGTGAAGGGCGCGTTGATCGGATGCGGATCGTCTTTGGCGATGGTGTGGGCAAAGACATGGCCCGAACCCGGCGTCGCCTTGAAGCCGCCCGTGCCCCAACCGCAATTGACATAGAGGCCCGGCACCGGCGTCTTGGCCAGGATCGGCGAGCGGTCGGGCGTGACGTCGACAATGCCGCCCCACGAGCGCAGCATCTTCATGCGCGTGAAGATCGGGAACATCTCGCAGATGGCGTCGAGCGTATGCTGCAATATGTGCAAGCCGCCGGTCTGCGAATAGGAGACATACTGGTCGGTGCCGGCGCCGATCACCAGCTCGCCCTTGTCGGACTGCGAGATATAGGCGTGCACCGTGTTCGACATCACCACGCAGGGCACCACCGGCTTGACCGGTTCCGACACCAGCGCCTGCAGCGGATAACTTTCCAGCGGCATGCGCACGCCTGCCATGTTCATGATGACGGAGGAATGGCCGGCGGCAACGACGCCGACCTTCTTGGCGCCGATGAAGCCGCGCGTCGTGTCAACGCCCATCACCGCGCCATTGGCCGCCCGCTTGACCCCGGTGACCTCGCAATTCTGGATGATGTGGACGCCGCGCGCCGAGGCGCCGCGCGCATAGCCCCAGGCAACGGCATCATGACGGGCCGTGCCGCCGCGCCGCTGCAGCGACGCACCGACCACCGGATAGCGCGCATCCTTGGAGGTGTTGAGCGGTGGGCAGAATTCCTTCGCCTGCTCCGGCGTCAGCCATTCATTGTCGATGCCGTTCAGCCGGTTGGCGTGCACGTGGCGCTTCAGCACCTGGACGTCGTGCACATTGTGGGCGAGCATCATGACGCCGCGCGCCGAATACATGACGTTGTAGTTGAGTTCCTGGCTCAAGCCATCCCACAGCTTCAGCGCGTGGTCGTAGATGCCGGCGCTCTCGTCATAGAGATAGTTGGAACGGATGATGGTGGTGTTGCGGCCGGTGTTGCCGCCGCCGAGCCAGCCCTTTTCCAGCACCGCGACATTGGTGATGCCGTGCACGGTGGCGAGGTAATAGGCGGTGGCCAGCCCATGGCCGCCGGCGCCGACGATGATGACGTCGTATTCTTTCCTGGGCTCAGGCGAGGACCACTGTTCCTCCCAGCCCTTGTGACCGCGCATGGCTTCACGGGCGATGGCGAATACCGAATATTTCTTCAACGTCCCAACCTCGCCCCAAAAAGGCTTCGCGAATGGCGGCCGGCGTTCATTCGGTCCCGGCGCGCGAGGTGTATCACTAGCGAAACAGCGCTTCCACCCTTGCGCTGTTTGCGACGGCGCTTGCCGTTTTGCGCCGTGGCGGAAAAGACGCATCCGGTGCGTCGGCGCTTTCCAGCATCTTGGCACGTATCGGGTGGCTCGCCTTGCCTCGATCTGCGACCAAGCATCCCAACTGCCGGTCAGGCCGGCGCGAAGAAAGGATGCAAAAATGTTCGCACTCGCCAACAAGATCGCCATCGTCACCGGCGCCAGTTCCGGCATCGGCCGGGCTTCGGCAAAACTCTTTGCCGAGGAAGGCGCCAAGGTCATCGTCGCCGCCCGCCGCCAGGCCGAGCTCGATGCGCTTGTCGCCGAGATAGAAGACAATGATGGCGCGGCCATCGCGCTTGCCGGCGATGTCAGGGACGAAGCCTATGCAAAGGCCCTTGTCGATCTGGCGGTCGAAAAGTTCGGTGGGCTCGACATCGCCTTCAACAATGCCGGCGCCGTCGGCCGGATGGGACCGATTTCGGACCTGCCGCTGGAAGGCTGGCGCGAGACGCTCGACACCAATCTCACCAGCGCGTTTCTCGGCGCCAAATACCAGGTGCCGGCAATGATCGAGCGTGGCGGTGGTTCGCTGATCTTCACCTCCAGCTTCGTCGGCCACACCGTGGGCATGCCAGGCATGACCAGCTATGCCGCAAGCAAGGCCGGCCTGATCGGACTGACACAGGTGCTTGCCGCCGAATACGGCCCGAAAGGCGTGCGGGTCAACGCGCTGCTGCCCGGCGGCACAGACACGCCGGCGGCAACTTTCAAGACCCCGGAATCACGAGCCTTCGTCGAAGGCCTGCATGCTTTGAAGCGTATCGCGATGCCGGAGGAGATCGCCCGCTCGGCACTCTATCTCGCCTCCGACGCCTCGGGCTTCACCACCGGAGCGGCTCTGTTTGCCGATGGCGGCGTGTCGATCAACCGGACGTGAAGATTCCAGCGGCGGGATGCATGTTCATAGCCGCCAGGCAAACGGCCGCTCTTGATTTTTCGCCGCGATTTGGCGATTCCGTTCCTGTCTAAAAGCGGGTCTGGAACCATGATGCTGATCAGAACCTATGTGACTGCGAGCGCGATCGAAGGCGTCGGCGTGTTCGCCGCGGAGCCGATCGGGAAAGGCGCTTCGATCTGGCGGCTCGATCCGGATTTCGACCGGCTGATCCCCATGGACAAATACCAGACGGCACCCCCGCATCTCAGGGAACTGCTCGACCGCTATGCCTATCCGAGCCCGGACCGGCCGGGTTTCATGGTCTATGAAGTCGACAATGGCCGCTTCATGAACCATTCCAGCAATCCGAATACGGATTTTTCGCAATATGGCGGAGCCACCGCGACCCGCGACATCGCCGTGGGCGAGGAGATCACCTGCGACTACGGCGAGTTCTTCGAGGATTTCGAGCTGCTGCACCTCGCGACGGCCTAGTCGGCTCCTTATCTCATGGGCAAGTGGCACACTTGTCCCAGGGCAAACAGACGGCGGCTGGCCCCGCAAAATCATTTCCGCTGTGGACAGCGCGGCATGATTCTGCTATCAGCCGCCCCAATTCGTGGTGTAAACTGCCGCGGAGGCTAGTGGCTATGGCCGCTTGCCTGTTGATATCAAACCCGAAAGACAGGATTGCCCGTGCAGGTACTCGTCCGCGACAATAACGTTGATCAGGCGCTTCGCGCTCTCAAGAAGAAGATGCAGCGCGAAGGCATTTTCCGCGAAATGAAGATGCGCGGTCACTACGAAAAGCCGTCCGAGAAGCGCGCCCGTGAAAAGGCTGAAGCCGTCCGCCGCGCCCGCAAGCTGGCCCGCAAGCGCGCCCAGCGCGAAGGCCTGCTGCCGATGACGCCGCGCCCGGTCGCTGCTGGCGCCGCCGGCGGTGCAGGTGGCGCTCCGCGTCCGCCGCGGTTCTAACGCCAATTTTTCGTCCTTTTCGAAGGATATCAGAGGTGGCGCGATGTAGAATCGCCGCCACCTTTTTGTTTTGATGTGACCGGTCCGGAAGGGGAGCCGGACCTGAGCGACGCGGCTTGAAGTGAGGACAGGGCAGACATGAACGCAACAAGCGTGGAGCGCGGGACCGCATTGCGTGGTTTCGCCCTGACAGCGGCCCTGCTCTCCGGACTGGCGCTTGCCGGCTGCCAAACGGCGGGCCCGACCGGTGAATTCAACAACATCGACAAGGCGCAAGGGTCGAGCGAGAACATTTCCTCGCTGTCGGCGGTCATCCAGCGCAATCCCCAGGATCCCGAAGGCTACAATGTGCGCGGCTCGGCCTATGGCCGTGGCGGTCAGTACCAGGCGGCGCTCAAGGATTTCAATCAAGCCATCCAGCTCAACCCGAATTTCTTCCAGGCCTATTCGAACCGCGCGCTCATCCAGCGCTTCCTCGGCAATCAGGAAGCCGCGCTCGCGGACTACAACCGTTCGATCCAGATCAACGGCAACTACGACGCCGCCTATATCGGCCGCGGCAATCTCTACCGCAAGGCGGGTCGCACCCAGGACGCCTTCAACGACTTCCAGAAGGCAATCCAGCTCGATACGACCGACGCGCGCGCCTACCACAATCGAGGCCTGATCTATCAGAGCCAGGGCCAGCACAGATTCGCCATCGAGGACTTCTCGACCGCCATCTCGCTGGCGCCGGACGCCGCCGAGCCCTACAACGGCCGCGGCCTCTCCTATCTGGCGACCAACGACGAGGACAACGCCTTTTCCGATTTCAACATGGCGATCAAGCTCGACGGCAGGAATGCCGAGGCCTGGTCCAACCAGGCGCTGATCTATGAGCGGCGGGGCGACAAGGCGAAGGCCGCGAAATCCTATAAGGAAGCCGTTCGCCTCGACCCTACCTACCAGCCGGCCAAGGATGGCCTCGCCCGCGTCAGCTGATCTCGGTTTCGGCTTCCCATACAAATCCGCGTGACATCCAAGTGCCGCGGGATCCTTTGCGTGTCCTAAAGGACGCACTTCGCAACCTGGCATTAACTCAGGCAGGAGGCTTTCGGCCCCTGCCTTGATCGCGCCAAGTTTTCAGCGGAACGGTCTACCCACCCAAGCCGTTGTTGAAAGTATTTTGCGAAAGGACCCTCCCATGATCAAGAAACTCGCCTGCGCCGCTGCCCTCGCCACGACGATGTTCGCGGTGGCTCCGGCCAGCGCCGGCAAGCTGCAACTCGGCACGCTCGATTGCACCATCGACGGCGGCACCGCTTATATCGTCGCTTCCAACAAGGGCGTGTCCTGTGTCTTCCGGCCTCATCATCACGGGCCGTCCGAGATTTACACAGGCGTCATCTCCAAGATCGGCCTCGATGTCGGCCAGACGCATCAGGGCCAGCTCGTCTGGGCCGTGCTGGCCGCGACCCGGGATCGTGACGGAGGCGATCTCGCCGGCAGCTACTACGGTGTCAACGCCGAGGCGAGCGTGGTGACCGGCGGCGGCGCCAATCTGCTGGTTGGCGGCCTGGACAGCGCCGTCATGCTGGAGCCGCTCAGCGTCCAGGCGCAGACCGGCGTCAACCTTGCCGTGGCCGTGACCTCGCTCCAGCTGATCCACTCATTCAAGTGATTGCATGGAGCCGTGCGCTCCATGACCCCTCACCCCGCGGCGCGGAACCAGATAGGATGGTTTCGCGCCGTTTGATTTGGGGGAGGAACCATCATGCTGAAGACAGCCATAGCTGCCGCCATGTTCACCACGCTATCCGGAGCGGTGCAGGCGCAGGACCGAGGCATGGAAGTCGGTACGCTTGACTGCGCCATAGGCGGCGGCACCGGCTTCATCTTCGGCTCGAGCAAGCATCTGAGCTGCACCTTCAACCCCGCCGACAAAAGCTTCGCGCCGGAAGCCTATTTCGGCGCCGTCAACAAATACGGCCTCGACATCGGCACGACGAAGCAGACGGTCATGCAGTGGATCGTGCTGACGCCGCTGAAGAACATCTATGCGCCGGGTGCGCTGGCCGGCGACTATATCGGCGCCAGCGCGGAGGTGACGGCCGCCGTCGGCGCCGGCGCCAATCTGCTGGTCGGCGGCTCCTCTCAGGCCTTCACCTTGCAGCCGCTCAGCTTGCAGACGCAGACCGGCATGAACCTCGCGATCGGCGTCAGCCAATTCCAGCTGCGCAGCACCGAGAATTGATCGCGCAACGAAGCCCGCCAACGGAAGGGGCATCCGCGCGAACGGCCCTCAAAAAACCGCTTGAGCTCAACCCCGGTTGAGGTTTTACAAGCCTGCCCCGAGCGCAACAACGCCTCGATCCAGCGCTGTCGATTCGCATGGTCCTGCCGGAAACCCGTACTGGCTTCTGGCGTCCTGCGCTGGCGTCGAGATATGCAAGACGGGGGGGAAATGACCGGGATCAGCACAAACAGGGTCGACTGGCGCGTACTGTGGGCAAGCGGCGACCTGGCGCGCTTCTGCTTCATCAGCCTCGGCATCCTGCTGCACGCCACCAACGAAACGATGGTGGCAACAGTGATGCCGGCCATGGTCGGCGAACTGGCGGGCGTACAGCTCGTCGGCTGGTCGCTGGCGATCTACGAACTCGGCGCCATCGTTGCCGGCGCGGCCGCCGGACGACTGGTGAGTTATGTCCCCTTGCGCACCAACATGGTGGTCGCCGCGCTGCTCTACGCAACAGGCGCGCTAATATGCGCCACCTCGCCTTCCATGCAACTGTTCCTCGCCGGCCGCCTGATCGAAGGACTTGGCGGCGGTGCGCTGGTGTCGCTGGCCTTCGTCTCGGTCGAACGACTGTTCTCGCGCGCCATCTGGCCGCAGCTTTTCGGCATCATGTCGGCGATCTGGGGCGTCGCCGCCTTCAGCGGACCATTGCTCGGCGCGATCATGACCGAGCTGTTGTCATGGCGCTGGGCCTTCGGCATCTTCACACTCGGCGGCGCCGCCATGGCGCTGGCAAGCTTCCTCGTGCTCGACACGCCGCAGGCGACGAAACCCAAGACGAGCACGGGCAAGGCGCCGCCCTTCCCGTTCGCGGCCCTTGGCTGCCTTGCCGTCGCCGTGGTGCTGATCGCCTCGGCCGGCGTCGACATCGCCTTGCTGCGCTCTTCGCTGCTGATGGCCCTCGGACTCATCGGCCTGGTGCTGTTCTTCACCATCGACGCGCTGAAGCCGCGTTCGCGGCTGTTCCCGGCGCGGCTGTTCTCATGGCGCACGCCGGTCGGCGCCGGCATGACCATGGTTGCCGCCTTTTCGGTGGCGACCTGTTCCTTCGGCGTCTACGGACCGCTGTTGCTGACCAGCCTTCACGACATTCCGCTATTGACGACCGGCTACATCATCGCCGCCGAATCGATAGCCTGGTCGATCCTGTCGATCCTGGTCGCCAACGCGCCGCCGCAGCGCGAGCGGCTGATCATCGTCGGCGGCGCGGTGATGATCGCGGCCGGCATCGCCGGCTTTGCGTATGCGATACCCCTGGGCTCCATCCCGCTGATCCTGATATGTGCCCTGTTGCAGGGCGGCGGCTTCGGCATCGCCTGGCCGTTCCTGACGCGCGTCATCGTCGCCTCCGCCCCGGAGGGCGAGCAGACCATCGCCTCGGCGGCGGTACCGACCATGCAGCGCATCGGCTATGCCGTGGGCGCCGCCCTTGCCGGCATCGTCGCCAACGCCAGCGGCTTTTCGCAGGGTCTGAACCACGACGCGGCGGCGAACGTAGCGTCGTGGCTGTTTCTTGCCTTCGTGCCGCTCGGCATTGTCGGCTGCCTCGCGGCTTTGCGGATTTCCAGACCGCTTGGCCAGCCACGGGAAGCTATCGGCTAAAACCTGGCCTGCTCATTCGGCCTCGCGCAGGCGGTAGCCGACGCCGGTCTCGGTGGTGATGTAGCGCGGCTGGTCGGGGCTCTTCTCGATCTTTTGCCTGAGCTGCCGGACATAGACCCTGAGATACTGCACATCGGTCGAATCGCCCCAGACCTGCTTCAAAAGGAAATGATGGGTCAGCACCTTGCCGGCGTGCTGCACCAGCATGCGCAGGATGTCGTATTCCTTCGGCGACAGCTTTACCTCCTTGCCCTCGACCTTGACGATGCGCTTGACCAGGTCGACGCTGAGATCGCCGGTCTGGAAAATCGGCTTCTCGCCCTGTTGCTGGAACTTGTGGCGGAGCGCCACGCGAATGCGCGCCACCAGCTCGTTCATGCCGAAAGGTTTGGTGACATAGTCGTCGGCGCCGAGTTCCAGGGCCTGGACGATGCCGGCCTCGTCGGTTCGGCTGGACAGGATGACCACTGGAATGTCGAGACCATCGTCGCGCCATTTGCGCAGCAACTCATGACCGCTCATGCGGGGCAGCCCAAGGTCGAGCAGGACGAGGTCCGGCTTCTCCGCCTCCATCAGCTCGATCGCCACCTTCGCGTTCGGCGCCTCGCTGACCGCATAACCTTGGCTGCCGAGCCCGACGCGCAGCAGCTTGCGGATCGGCGGCTCGTCATCGACAACCAATATCCTGACGTTCGAGTTTGTCATGCCAGGTCACCCACGTCGTGGTCGTCGGTATTCGAAGTGTCGAAATTGGGCGGATTTGCCGGCCTGGGCATTTTGATGGTGAACACCGCGCCCGAACCGTCGGTCCGGTTTGCCGCCATGATGGTGCCACCCATCGCTTCGACGAAGCCGCGGCAGATCGACAGGCCGAGCCCCGTACCGGCGCGGATCTGGTCGCCCTTGCGCACTCGATAGAACGTGTCGAAAATCCGTTCCAGATCGCCGGGAGGAATGCCTGGCCCTTCATCCATGATTTGCAGCAGGACGGAGCCATTGTCGGTCCAACCCTGCATGCGAATCGTCGAGCTTGCCGGGGCATATTTCGCCGCATTGTCGAGAAGATTGAACAACGCTTGCTCGAACAGCACCGGGTCGACCTTCAACATCGGCAAATCCCTGGGGATGTCGGTCTCGATCTTGTGCTCGCCAATGATTTTCCTGGCCCTTTGCAAGGCGGAGCCGACGATGTCGCCGACATAGTGAAAGGCGTAGTTCGGCTCCATCGCGCCGGACTCGATCTTGGTCATGTCGAGCAGATTGGCGATGAAGCGGTTCAACCGCTCGGATTCGTCGAGCACCGTCGACAGCAGTTCGGCCCGGTCCGGTTCGGGAAGCGCTGCTGAAAAATCCCGCAGCGTGCCGGCCGCGCCCATGATGGCGGCGAGCGGCGTTTTCAGGTCATGGGAAATGGAGGTGAGCAGCGCCGAGCGCAGCCTGTCCGCCTCGGCCGCGAGCTTGGCGCGGTCGACGTCGGCAACCAACTGAATACGCTCGATGGCGACCGCCGCCTGGTCGGCCAGTGCGTCAAGCAGCCGCTGCTGCTCGGGCGTCAGCAGCGGACCCTGCTTGTCGTTGTCCAGGCCGACGACCCCGATGGCCGTGCGCCCCGTCCGCAAGGGCAAATAGAGGCGCTTGGCGCCCGGAAGCGTGTCGGCGCCGCGACCCGCGGCACGATTGTGCTCCCAGGCCCAGCGGGCGGCGGCGATGTCGGCCTCGGCCAGCGTGTCGTCGGGCGGATAGCCGGCCTTGACGGTGATGGTCCCGTCTTCCGGCAAAAGCAGCACCACCCGCAGCTTCAGCATCGAGGCGATCTGGAAGGCCGTGGCCCAAAGGACGTCGTCGAGCGTGCCGGCGCCGGCGAGCTTCTTTGAAAAGAGGTAGATGTCTTCCGTGGCCCGCGCCCGCGAGCGGGCGGCGACGGCCTGGCGCTGCACGCGCGCCGTCAGATTGCTGGCGATGACCGCAACGACGAGAAAGACTCCGAGCGCGACGATGCTCTCCGGATCCCGGATCGTCAGCGTATAGCGAGGCTCCAGGAAGAAATAATTGAAAGCAAGGGCGCTGGCGAAACAAGCGTACAGAGCCGGCCACAGACCGCCGGTTACCGCCGATGCCAGTACGCCGATGAGAAGAATGATCGCCAGGTTGCGAACGTCGAGAAACTGGTCGAGAACGACGGCGAAGGCGAGCGAACCGATGACAAAGGCCGTGGCCCTGAGATAGGGCCAGATCTCGAACTGCCACTGCTCGTCCGCCGCCTTGACGCTCCTCGACGTCACCTCGGCATTGCGTTCGGTTCCTGAAATGACATGGACGCTGATGTCGCCGGCATTGCGGATGAGATCGTAGGTGAGCGAGCCTTCGATCAATTCCCGCCAGCGCGACCGGGTCGGCCTGCCGACCACGATATGGGTGAAATTGTTCGCCGTCGCATGGCGAACAATGTCCTGCGCGATGTTCTGACCGGGAATGGTGGTCACCTCGGCGCCGAGCTGTTCGGCAAGCCGCAGGTTCGTAGCCAGCCGATCCTTGTCCGCTTCGGGCATGCTGGCCGAGCGAGGGCTGTCGACATGCAGCGCCGTCCACGGGGCACGGAGCCGGTCTGCCAGCCTGCGCGCATAGCGAATACGCGCCGCCCCGCCCGGACGCGCGTCAACGCAGACGAGAACCCTTTCCCCCGCGGCCCACGGTCCGGGAATGGCGTGGGCCTGCATATGGATCAGCAACTGGTCGTCGACGCGCTGCGCGGTGCGCCGCAGCGCCAGTTCCCTGAGCGCCGTCAGATTGCCCGGCGAGAAATAGTTCTCGATCGCGCGCTGCGCGGTGTTGGGGAAATAGACCTTGCCTTCCTCAAGCCGCTTGATCAGGTCGTCGGGGGTGAGATCGATGATCTCGACATCGTCGGCCTGGTCGATGATGGAATCGGGGACTGTCTCGCGAACCCTGACCTTGGTGATCTGGGCGACGACGTCGTTCAGGCTTTCGACATGCTGGATGTTGAGCGTCGTGTAGACGTCGATACCGTGCGTCAGGATTTCCTGGACATCGAGATAGCGCTTGGGGTGCCGGCTGCCAGGCGCATTTGTGTGGGCGAGTTCGTCGACGAGAACCAGCGCCGGGCGCCGGGCGAGGATGGCGTCGATATCCATCTCGTCGAGGATGCGCCCCTTGTAGTCGACCTTGCGGCGGGGAATGACCTCATAACCCTCGACCAGGGCCAGTGTCTCCTTGCGCCCATGCGTCTCGACGACACCGATCACCACATCCACGCCGTCGGTCAGCCTGGCGCGGCCCGACATCAGCATCTCGTAGGTCTTGCCTACGCCGGGAGCGGCACCCAGGAATATCCGCAGCCGGCCGCGACCTTCCCGCTCGGCATGGTCAAGCAGTGCGTCGGGAGAAGGTCTGGCGTCGTTGCTTCTGTCGTCCGGCATCGGGATCGATCATGGATGGCGCCGGGGATACTGTCGATCCCCGGCCCGCACCATTCACTGTTTCGCGGCGTCCAGCGCAAGGTTGAGACCGAGCACATTGACCACCGGTTCGCCCATGAAGCCAAGCTCCCTGCCCTCGACTTGGGCATCGACAAGCGCCTTGACCTTGGCTTCATCGATCCCCCTGGCCTTGGCCACCCTGGCGGCCTGGAAGTAGGCTGCTTCGGGACTGATATCGGGATCGAGGCCACTGCCGGACGTCGTCACCAGGTCCATCGGGACGGGCTGGTTCGGATTCTCCGCCTTCAGTCTTTCCGCGTCGCCCTTGATGCGGTCGATCAGCTTGGGATTGGTCGGGCCGAGATTGCTGCCGCTCGAGGCGGCGGCGTTGTAGCCGTCGCCGGCGGCCGAGGGGCGGCCATGGAAATACTTGTCGCTGGCAAAGCCCTGGCCGATCAGCTCGGAGCCGATAACCTTGCCATCCTTCTCGATCAGGCTGCCATTGGCCTGGCGCGGGAAGATCGCCTGGGCGATGCCGGTCATGCCCAAGGGATAGATCAGGCCGGTCAGGACCGTGAAGAAGACGATCATGATGATCGCGGGTCTTATCTGTTTGAACATGAGCGTAATTCCTTAAGCAAGGCCAAGCGCGGTGACGATCATGTCGATCGCCTTGATGCCTACGAAAGGCACGATGAGGCCGCCGAGGCCGTAGACGAGAAGATTGCGGCTGAGCAGCGCGCCGGCGCCGATGGCGCGATATTTGACGCCCTTCAGCGACAGCGGGATCAGCGCGATGATGATCAGTGCGTTGAAGATGATGGCCGACAGGATGGCGCTTTGCGGCGTCGCCAGATGCATGACGTTGAGTGCCTGCAGCGGGCCGGTCGTCTGTCCCGGTGCGACGTAGAAGACGGCGAACATCGCCGGAATGATGGCGAAATACTTGGCCACGTCGTTGGCGATCGAGAAGGTCGTCAGCGAACCCCGCGTCATCAAGAGCGCCTTGCCGATCTCGACGATCTCGATGAGCTTGGTCGGATCGCTGTCGAGATCGATCATGTTGCCGGCCTCGCGGGCGGCAACCGTGCCGGTGTTCATGGCGACGCCGACATCGGCTTGTGCAAGGGCGGGTGCATCGTTGGTGCCGTCGCCGCACATGGCCACCAGCTTGCCCTTGGCCTGTTCGTCGCGGATCAGCTTCAGCTTGTCCTCCGGTGTGGCCTGCGCGAGGAAGTCGTCGACGCCGGCTTCCGCGGCGATCGCCGCCGCCGTCATCGGGTTGTCACCGGTGATCATCACCGTGCGGATGCCCATGCGGCGCAGTTCGGTGAAACGCTCGCTGATGCCGCCCTTGACGATGTCCTTGAGGTGGACGACGCCGAGCAGGCGCCCGTCGCGTTCGACCGCCAGCGGCGTGCCGCCGGACTTGGCGATCTCGTCGGCGATGGACTGGAGATCGCGGATGGATTCGCTGCTTGGGCGCGTGCCATGGGCGGCAGCTGCCGACTGGTTGACATGGGCAAGCACGGAATCGACGGCGCCCTTGCGCACCGACGAACCATCGATGTCGACGCCGCTCATACGGGTCTGCGCTGTGAAGGGCACGAAAGTGGCGTGCAGCGTTGCCATGTCGCGGGCGCGGATGGCGTATTTCTCCTTGGCCAGCACGACGATGGAGCGGCCTTCCGGCGTCTCGTCGGCGAGCGAGGCTAGCTGAGCCGCGTCGGCCAGTTCCTGTTCGGTGACGCCCTTGACCGGGCGAAACTGCGTCGCCTGGCGGTTGCCGAGTGTGATCGTGCCGGTCTTGTCGAGCAGCAGCGTGTCGACGTCGCCTGCGGCTTCCACGGCGCGGCCCGACATGGCCAGCACGTTGAATCGCACCAGACGGTCCATACCGGCGATGCCGATGGCCGAAAGCAGCGCGCCGATCGTGGTCGGGATCAAGGTGACGAACAGCGCCACCAGAACGGTCACCGAGATATAGCCGCCCGAGTAGGAGGCAAAACTCGGGATCGTCGCGGTGGCCAGCACGAAGATCAGCGTCATGCCGACGAGCAGGATGTTGAGCGCGATCTCGTTCGGCGTCTTCTGGCGCTCGGCACCTTCGACCAGCGAGATCATGCGGTCGAGGAAGGTATGGCCGGAGGCGGCGGTGATGCGGACGCGGACCCAGTCTGACAGCACCTGGGTGCCACCGGTGACCGCCGAACGGTCGCCACCGGATTCGCGGATGACCGGCGCCGATTCGCCTGTTATCGCCGCCTCATTGACCGACGCGACGCCCTCGACCACTTCGCCGTCCGACGGGATGATGTCGCCGGCCTCGACCAGGACGGCATCGCCGACCTTGAGGCTGGTGCCGGGCACGAGTTTGTATTTGGTGCGGTCCTCACCGGTCAAGAGCTTGGCCTGGGTCTCGGTGCGTGCCTTGCGCAGCGAATCCGCCTGCGCCTTTCCGCGGCCTTCTGCGACCGCTTCGGCGAAGTTGGCGAACAGCACGGTGAACCAAAGCCAGATGATGATCTGCAGCGTAAAGCCGAGATTGCCGCCTCCGGTGACCAGGTCCTTCACGAACAGCACCGTGGTGAGCGCCGAGACGACGGCAACGACGAACATCACCGGGTTCCTGGCCAGCGTGCGCGGATCGAGCTTGCGGAAGGCGCCGCCAAGGGCGGGAACCAGGATGCGTGCATCCATGATGCTTGCTGATTTCGAGTTGCTCATTTTGAAGCTCCGGCTTCGGTGTTGTTGGACGGCACCCGATGATTGGATGCCGAAAGGAAATGCGGCGGCCCGTAGGCCAGCAGCCAGAGGACGAGCATGACTGCCGCAAGGCCGAGAAACGTCGACAGGGTCGGGAAAGGAGGAGGTCTCTCCTCCTTTCGGTGATCGTCCCTGTGGCCGACCTTGCGGCGCATGGCATTGAACCAGGACATGACGGTCTCAGAAGGTCTGCCCGTGAACCATCGCCAGGTGCTCGATGATCGGCCCGACGGCGAGCGCCGGGAAGAAGGTGAGGCCACCGACGATCAGGATGACGCCGACCAGCAGCCCGACGAACAGAGGGCCATCGGTCGGGAAGGTGCCGGCGGAAGCCGGAACCGTTTTCTTCGCCACCAGCGAGCCGGCAATGGCCAGCGCCGGGATGATGACCAGGAAGCGGCCCATCAGCATGCCGATGCCGATCGTGATGTTGTACCAGGGCGTGTTGCCGCTGAGGCCGCCAAAGGCCGAACCGTTGTTGGCCGCCGCCGAAGTGTAGGCATACAGAACCTCGGAGAAGCCGTGCGGGCCGGCATTGCCCATCGACGCCACGCCGGTCGGCAGCACGACGGCGATGGCCGTGAAGATCAGCATCGCCAGCGGCAGGCACAGTATGGCCAGCATAGCCATCTTGACCTCCTTGGCCTCGATCTTCTTGCCCAGATATTCGGGCGTGCGGCCGACCATCAGGCCGGCGACGAAGACGGCGACGACGATGTACATCAGGATGCCGTAGAGACCGGCGCCGACACCGCCGACGATAACTTCGCCAAGCTGCATGTTGATGATCGGGATCATGCCGCCGAGCGCGGTGAACGAGCCGTGCATGGCGTTGACGGCGCCGCAGGAAGCGGCCGTGGTGATGACGGCAAACAGCGCCGACAGGGCGATGCCGAAGCGGCTCTCCTTGCCCTCCATGTTGCCGCCGTCGATGCCCAGCGCATGCACCAGCGGGTTGCCGGCGGCTTCCGCCCAGTAGCAGATGGCGACACCGGCGATGAACATGACGCCCATGGCCGAGAGGATCGCCCAGCCCTGGCGTTGGTTGCCGATCATGCGGCCGAAGACATTGGTCAAGGCGGCGCCGATGGCGAAGATCGACACCATCTGGATCAGGTTGGAGATCGCGTCGGGGTTCTCGAACGGGTGCGCGGCATTGGCGTTGAAGAAACCGCCGCCATTGGTGCCGAGCATCTTGATGGCCACCTGCGAAGCGACCGGGCCGACGGCGATGGTCTGCTGCGCGCCTTCCAGCGTCGTGGCGTTGACGTAGGCGCCGAGCGTCTGCGGCATGCCGAGCCAGACATAGACCAGCGTCAGCACGATGCAGAACGGCAGCAGCAGATAGAGTGTGGAGCGGGTCATATCGACCCAGAAATTGCCGATCGACTTGCCGGACGCCCGGGCAAAGCCGCGGATCAGCGCAATGGCGATGGCAATGCCGGTGGCCGCCGAAACGAAGTTCTGCACCGTCAGCCCGGCCATCTGCACGAGATAGGACATCGTGCTCTCGCCACCATAGTTCTGCCAGTTGGTGTTGGTCATGAAGCTGGCGGCGGTGTTGAAGGCCAACCCTGGTTCAACCGCTGTCATGCCGGCAGGGTTGTAAGGCAGGCCGCCCTGCAGACGCTGCAGCGCATAAAGCACCAGGAAGCCGGCGAGATTGAAGAGCAGCAGGGCGACCGCGTAGGTGGTCCAGTGCTGTTCCTCGCGTTCGCTGGTTCCGCAAATACGATAAAGCCCACGCTCAAGCGGGCGAAGGACCGGCGAAAGCAGCGTGCGGTCGCCGTTGAAGACGCGGTGCATGTAGCTGCCGAGCGGCTTCACCAGCAAAACGACGATCCCGCAATAGACCAGGATCTGTATCCAACCGTTCAGTGTCATGGGTGTGGCTTTCCGTGCCTTCAGAAGCGTTCTGGACGAACGAGGGCGTATGTCAGGTAGGCGAGCAGGAACAGCGTAACGCCGCCACCGAGAATATAGTCGACGATCATTTTTTCAGCCTCGCTCTAGAGCGCGTCACAAGCTTTTATGTAGGCGAAACAAAGGGCAAAGAACAAAATTCCGATTCCGATAACGGCCATATCCATTGTGTTTATTCCTTTTGTTCTTTTGTACTTTGCGAATTTGACAAGAGAGTTCGCAATATCTCGAAAGTGTCCCGTCGCACCTTTGGCGACGGAGCCGGTTGTATTTTCTAAAAGGAATATGGACCCGATCGCCATAAAGGTTCGAGACGGGGCGCAGTGGAAAGAAATAGGAATTTCATAAAGATTTTTGCTCGGGCTCTTCCCGACACTCCACGCAGGGATTGTCGCCCAAGACACACGGCTACAGGATTGCGATTTCCTTGCGAGCTGCCGGAACGCGAAAGCCCGGCTGAGGGCCAGCCGGGCTTTCTATGGTGGTGTGGCTTTAGCCGCCACGGAGAACATCAATCTTCAGGCGGCGTAGCCGCCATAGCCACGCGCAACGGCGTGCACGCCCGCCACCGGCTCGAGGTCCGGCCACAGGATGCCGGCGGCTTGCGCGAATTCGAGCAACGCCCGGCGCGCCTGCTCGACGCTCACATAACCTGGAACGGCCAGATCACATGTCTCCACCGCGTTTCGGTAAAGCGGGCCGCGGCGGGAGGTCGTCCAATTGGTGAGGAAATCGTGCATTTCGGCCAGCGAGGCAATCTCGCGCTTGAAGCCGAGGCCGACCGACAGTGCGACCGGTGAATGAAACAGCTTGTCGTGCATGAAGCGGGCTCCTGGTTTTTCGCGCGGTTGGAGAGATATCCGGGCGGGTCCGCGAACGGGACGCCGTGAAACGCGCAATGAGGCCGGAGGTTCCAGCTTGGGACTTTGATTGTGCCTGGTCGGCGAAGTTATCAATTCGCAGCGCAACGATCGCGTGCCGGACGCTCAACGGCTCCGCAGCCCGCTTGGCGACGGCAGGCTCTCCAAAATCCCGAAGGAGCCATCGAGATCGCTTGCCGCCTTGAGGCTCACGCCTTCTTCACGAACTCGGTCTTGAGCACCAGGCCTTTCACTTGCTTGGTGTTGCATTCGATCTCGCCGGGATTGCCGTTCAGGCGGATGGCCTTCACCAACGTGCCGCGCTTGATCGTCTCCGAAGTGCCTTTGACTTTGAGGTCTTTGATCAGCGTTACGGAATCACCGTCATTCAATTGAGCGCCATTGCTGTCGCGCACGATTACATCGTTCGGCATGCCATCTCCTGTGATTTGGATCCCACTACCAGATCAGATGAGAATCCCAAAACCGATGACGACCGGCAACCGTCAATATTTCAGGGGGCCCATCTGGTGGGCGGCGTGAAACATGTGCGACGAGAAGACGCTCAGCACGTAAATGCCTAAGTCTTCGACGCCCAAGGTGGATGAACGCTTGGGGGAAGTCCGGCATCGTCTGCAGGTACCGCTGCCAGATCTGATCCATGACCGTGGTCGGCGTGGCACATCGAAGCCGGCGCCGCCGACAACCTCCTCGATCTCCGCCACCACGCGTGAATCCGTCGCCTGCCGCATCTCGGCTTCCGCTCTGTGCCATCGAGCGGATTGGCAGCTACGCCTGTTTGTCGTCCGGATGGCCAAGCTCGCAGAACCACCCGCCCAGATACTTCACCGATGGCGCCTTGGGATCCGGAATCTGCGTCTTCGCCTCGACCGCTGCGCGGAACGGCTCGGCACTATCCTGCGGAGAAAACCCCAGATGGTTGGCGCCGCTGTTGTCGACCGTTTTCACCTTGTTGTCGGAAAGGCCGAAGGAGATCGTATGGCCGACGCGCGGCGCGGTGAGAGCTGCCTCGACCAGACGCACACAATCGGCGAAGGAGAGGTATGACCACAGCATGCGACGGTCCGCCGGTTCGGGGAAGGACGAAAAGATGCGCAGGCACGCCGTCTCGATGCCGAACTTGTCCCAGTAAAGCCGGCTCAGGCTCTCGACGAAGTTCTTCGACACGCCATAGAGGCTGTCGGGACGCACCGGCGCGTCGACGCCGATATGCGCCTCGACCTCGTGATAGCCGACGGCATGCACGGAGGAGGCATAGATGACTCGTTTCACCCCGTGTTTCCGGGCGCCCTCGTAGATGTGATAGGAGCCGCGGATGCTGGAATCCAGGATGGTTTGCCATTCGCATTCGAGTGGTGCGCCGCCGAAATGCACGATCGCATCGCAATCCTTGGTGGCGGCAAACGTCGCCTCCATATCGGCGAGGTCGAAGACCGCTTCTTCCTCGTGTGGAGCAAGATCGCCGAACGGTTCGCGGCCGGCCAGGCGGATCGTTTTTGCCAGCGGCACCAGCCCCTTTCGCAGTTCCGAACCGAGGCGGCCGGCCGCGCCGGTGATCAGGATGCGTTCGTAATGCGGCATGATTTACTCCACTTGCGCGACGGCGGCGTTGATGCGCGCGATCGCTTCGGTCAGCACCTCTTCGCCGGTCGCGGTCGAGATGCGGAAATAGGGGGAAAGTCCATAGGCGGCGCCCGGCACCGAGGCCACGCGCCCTTCGTTCAGGAGATAATTCGCCACTGCCGTGTCGTCCTCGAGCACGACGCCTTTTGGGGTCCTGCGGCCGATCAGGCTGGCGCAGCCGATATAGGCATAGAAGGCGCCTTCCGGTGGCGAAAGCGTAAGACCGTTGATCCGCCTGATGCCGTCGACGACAAGGTCGCGGCGCGCCTCGAACGCCTGCCGAAAGCGTGCCACCTCGTCCTGGGGGCCGTTGAGCGCGGCCACCGTCGCCGCTTGCGCGATCGAGCAGACGGACGTGCAGGATTGGCTCTGGATGGTCGCCATCGCCCTGGTGAGCGGCGCCGGCCCGGCGGCATAGCCGACACGCCACCCGGTCATCGCATAGGATTTGGAGACGCCGTTGACGATCAGGGTACGGTCCCTGAGTTCCGGGCAAGCCTTGCCGAAGGAGACGAAGTCGCGTCCGTCGAACAGGATGTGCTCGTAAATCTCGTCGGAAAGCACCAGCACCTGCGGATGCCTTGCCAAAACCGCTCCGAGTGCCCGCAGGTCCGATTGCGAATATATGGCGCCGGAGGGATTGCCTGGCATGTTGAGGAACAGCCATTTCGTCCTTGGCGTGATGGCTTTTTCCAGTAACTCCGGCGTCAGCCGGAAGCCCGAAGTTTCCGGGCACTCGATGAGGACAGGCGTGCCGCCGAGCAGCTTCACCATTTCGGGATAGGAGACGAAGTAGGGCGCCGGCAGGATCGCTTCGTCACCAGACTCCAGCGTCGCCATCAGCGCGTTGAAGATGATCTGCTTGGCGCCATTGGCCACGACGACGTCGTCCGCCGTGTAGTCCAGTCCGTTTTCGCGGCGGAACTTGCCGGCCACGGCTTCGCGCACCTCGGCCGTGCCGGCGGCACCCGTGTATAGCGTCTGGCCGGCCTTCGCGGCGAAATGCGCCGCTTCGATGATATGGCTCGGTGTCGGGAAATCCGGCTCGCCCAGGCCAAGATCGATCACGTCGACGCCCTTGGCGCGCAGGGCCTTGGCTGCCTGCGAAGCAGCCATGGACGCCGAAGGCTTCACCGCAGACAGGCGCGAGGCAATGTAGCTCATTTGCCGTTCTCCGAAATGTATTCCTTGGAGCGGTCGTTCGCCCGCGCCTCGGTGCTGCGCTTGGACGGATCGCCATAGCCGCCGCCGCCCGGCAATTGGAGGATCAGCCGACGGCCAGCCGGAACATGCTGCCAGCCTTTGGGTCGCATCTGCGTGCCATCGTCCAGCCTGACCACGCCGGCCACTCCAGGTCCGCCGCCGTTGCGCCCGTGGGCGGGATGATTGACGCGGTCGAACATGGCCGAGAAATCGAATTCATGGCCCTCGATCGCCTCGATTTCGATAACCTGCCCGAGCCCGCCGCGGAACTCGCCGTCGCCGCCGGAATCGGGCCGCAGCTCCTTGCGCCAGATGACGATCGGGCCGGTGTGCTCCGTTGCCTCGATCGGCATCGTATGGACGCCGGAGGGGAAGGCCGTCGCCGACAATCCGTCGAGGCCGGGGCGCGCGCCCATGCCGCCGGAATTGAACATCAACACCTCGGCGCGGCGGCCCGAACCGCCGGAGACCGGCCGAACCGAGATATGGATGTTCCACAGTGCGCCGGCGCCCTCGGCAAGGATCTTGCCGGGCATCGCCTTGGCGATCGCGCCGAGCACCAGATCGGGAACCATATGGCCGAAGATGTGCCTGAGCGCCACCGGCGCCGGCCGCACGGCGTTCAGGATGTTGACCGGAGACGACACGGTGAAGAAGGCGAGCGACGCGGCATTGTTAGGAATATCGGGCGCCACCACGCATTTCAACGCGTAGCAGGCATAGGCCTTGCTGTAGATGATCGGGCAGTTGATGCCCCATCGGCTCATCGGGTCGGTACCGGTGAAATCGACCTCGACGCCGGCGTCCCGAACCGTGACGGTCGCCGCGAGTTTCACCGGCTCGTCGTAGCCGTCGGTCACCAGCGCGTTCGACCAGCTGCCTTTGGGCATCGCCTTGATGCGTTCGACCATGGCGTCGCGGGTGCGCGAGAAGATGAACTCGCCAAGCCCGTCCAGCGATGCCAGGCCGATCTCCTTCATCATGTCGACGAGGCGTCGGTGGCCGACTTCGTTGCAGGCGGCGAGCGAATAGAAATCGCCGACGACCTGGTTCGGCTCGCGGACGTTGGCGCGCAGGATCCTGACGAGATCGAGATTGACCTTGCCCTTCTCCGCGAACTTCATGATCGGGATCTGGATGCCTTCCTCGTAGACCGACTTGCCGTCAGCGCCGAAGCCGCGCCCACCGACATCGACCACATGCGCCGTGCAGGCGAAGAACGCAACCAATTCGCCGTTCAGGAACGACGGCGACACCATGGTTATGTCGTGCAGGTGGCCCGTGCCCAACCAGGGGTCATTGGTGACGTAGGTGTCGCCCTCGAACATGGTTTCGCGCGGGATTTCGTTCATGAAATGCAGCACCGCCTCGGCCATGGTGTTGACATGGCCGGGCGTTCCCGTCACCGCCTGTGCCAGCATCTGGCCGCGGGGATCGAACACGCCCGCCGACAGGTCGCCGGATTCGCGCACCGATGTCGAGAAAGCCGTGCGCAGCAAGGTGAGGGCCTGCTCCTCGACCACCGAGATCAACCGGTTCCACATAACCTGCATGCGGATTTCACTGATGTCGCTCATGCCTGGCTGCCTTTGCGGATCAGAAGGATCGCTCCGTCGCTCTGGATGACGGCGTCGAAGCTCGTGGTGACGACGGTGGATGTCTCGCGTTCGACGATGATGACCGGGCCCGCCACCCGATCGCCGGTGCACAGCCCCTCCCGTTCGACGATGCCATAGGTCCGTGGCGCACCGCTGGCCGGATCGAACACCGCGCGGCTTGTTGCCGGCTGAGTGGTCCGCTTGCCGGTGATCAGCTCGTGCCTGGCGACAGCAGGCCGGACATCCGTCGCCTTCACGGACCAGGTGACGATCTCGATTTCCAGGCCGCCAAGTCCTTCGATGGCGCGGCCGAAGAAGCGTTGGTAATTCGCCTGGAACAAATCCTCAAGCGTGGTTGCGGCATCATTGCCGAACGGCTTGTCCGGCAGCGGCACGGGGATTTCCCAGCCCTGGCCGGCGTAGCGCATGAAGGCGGTGATTTCGCATGTGATCGTACCGTTGGCCCCTGCCCGCACGAAGCTTTCGGCTGATACTTTGAGGTCGTCGAGCAAAGCATTGGCCTCGGCCGGCTTGAACTGCGACAGCCGCGTCAGCCGGGATGCCAGGGCTTCGTAGCCGAACGGAGCCTTGAGGAAGCCGATCGCCGATCCGACGCCCGCGCCCTTGGGGACGATGCACTGGTCGATGCCGAGTTTCTCGCAAAGCCTTGCGGCGTGAAGCGGGGCCGCGCCACCGAAGGCGATCATCACGTTGTCGGAAATGTTTTTGCCGTTTTCGACAGCATGGACGCGGGCGGCATTGGCCATGTTCTCGTCCACCACCTCGCAGATGCCGAAGGCCGTCGCCATGGCATCGAGCGACAGGCGTTCGCCGACATCGCGCAGGATCGCCTGTTCGGATGCGGACGTGTCCAGCCTGATGGCGCCGCCAGCGAAATTGTCGGGATCGAGCTTGCCGAGCACGAGGTCGGCATCTGTGATGGCCGGGCGCCTGCCGCCGCGGCCGTAGCAGGCCGGGCCAGGTTCCGATCCGGCACTTTCGGGACCGGTCTGGATGCGGCCCATGGCGTCGACCCAGGCGATCGAGCCGCCGCCGGCGCCGATCTCGATCATCTCGATCACGGGAATGGAGATCGGCATGCCGGAACCTTTGCAGAAGCGATAGGTACGCGCCACTTCGAAGGTTCTGGCGGTGCGCGGCGCATAATCCTCGATCAGGCAGATCTTTGCAGTGGTGCCGCCCATGTCATAGGAGACGACCTTTTCCAGGCCGAATCGCCTGGCGATGTCGGCGGCGAAGATGGCGCCGCCGGCCGGGCCGGACTCAACGAGGCGCACGGGAAATTCCGAGGCCGTCTCCACCGAGATCAGACCGCCCCCCGAATGGATCATGAAGACCGGGCACTCGGCGCCCATCTCCTTCAAGCGAGTCTGGAAACGCGCGAGATAGTCCGCCATCTGCGGCCGCACATAGGCGTTGGCGCAGACCGTGTTGAAGCGTTCGAACTCGCGCATCTGCGGCGAGACTTCGGCGCTGATCGAAATCGGGATGGTAAGCTTGCGGGACAGGATAGCGCGTGCCCGGCGCTCATGATCAGGGTTGGTGTAGGCATGGATGAAGCCGATCGCCACGGAGCCGAAACCGCCGGCCGCGATCCGGTCGGCAATGCCTTCCAGGGCGGCTTCGTCGAGCGGTTGAAGCTCCTGGCCTTCCGCACCGATCCGGCCCTTTACCGTGAAACGGTGCTCGCGCGGGATTAGCGGCGCCGGCAGCTGCAGGTCGAGGTCATACTGCTCGAAACGGTTTTCGGTCCGCATCTCGATGACATCGCGGAACCCTTCGGTGGTGACCAGTGCGGTCTTGGCGCCACGGCGTTCGATGAGCGCATTCGTCGCCAGCGTCGTGCCGTGGATGATGATGCCGATCTCGGCAAGCGCGATACCGGCATCGCGCGTGACGACGGCAATGCCGTCCAGGATCGCCTGCTCGGGCGCCGCATAATTGGTCAACACCTTGGTGGAGAAGATCGTTCCCCTGAGGTCGAGCGCGACGTCGGTGAACGTGCCGCCGATGTCCGCGCCGAGACGGATGTCGTCTTTGGAGGTCATGCCTTGGCCTTCTGGGAAGCGAGCGCGGCGTCACGCATCTGGGAAAGGGTCTGTCGGGGCGTCAGCGCTTCGGGAGATATGGCGATGTCGAGGACCGCTCCCGTCACGGATCCGAGCGCCCGATCGAACGCCGCCGCGAAATCGCGCGTCGCCTCGACCCGCTCGGCATGGAAGCCATAGGCCTTTGCCAGTGTCACGAAATCAGGGTTTTCGAGCGACGTGCCCGAAACGCGCGCCGGATAGTGGCGCTCCTGATGGGCGCGGATCGTGCCGTAGATGCCGTTGTTGAGGATCAGCACGATCGGCTGCGCGCGAGCCTGCATGGCGGTTCCGAGTTCCTGGCAATTCATCTGGAAGTCGCCGTCGCCGGCAAAGCAGACGACCGTGCGTTCTGGAAACGCAACCTTGGCGGCAATTGCCGCCGGCAGGCCGTAGCCCATGGCGCCAGACTGCGGGGCGAGCAGCCGTGCGTCCGGCCCGAACTTGAAGAACTTGTTCGGCCAGACGGTGAAATTGCCGGCGCCGTTGGTGAGAATGACGTCGGCAGGCAGGTTTGCGCGCAGCCAGGCGCTGACCTCCACCATGTCCACCGGGCCGGGCTGGACGGGCGCGCCGAATGTCCCTTCATAGGCTTTGCGGGCCGCGGCGCGCCAGTCCGCCCAGCCGCCTTTGACGGGCGTCAACGCCCGGGCAAAAGCGTTCGGCCCGGCATGGATACCGATGGCCGGCACATAGATCTTGCCGATCTCGCGATCGGAGCCATGGACATGGATCAGTTTCTGGCGCGGCACCGGCACGGACAGCAGCGTATAGCCATCCGTGGTCATCTCGCCAAAACGCACATTGACGGCCAGGATCACGTCGGCCTCGCGGAGCAGGGCTTTGACATGCGCCACCATGCCGACGCCGGCCTCGCCGACAAAGACCGGCGAATGGTTGTCGAACTGGTCCTGATAGCGAAAGGCCGCCACGACAGGGATGTCGGAAGCCTCTGCGAAAGCCTGTAGCGCCGCGCGTCCGCCCACGGTCCAGTTGGCGCCGCCCATGAGCAGGACCGGCCTCTCGGCTGTGGCCAGCAGCTTGAAGGCCGAAGCGATCGCTTCCGGCGCCGGCGCCGGCTCGAAAATGGCCGCCGGTGCGCTGAGCGGAGCCGCTTCGGTCATGGTGGTCAGCATGTCCTCGGGCAGCGCGACCACAACGGGACCAGGTCGTCCGGTCAATGCGGTCGTCCATGCCCGCGCCACAATCTCGGGCAGGCGCGCGACATCGTCGATCTCGACCGCCCATTTGGCGACCGTGCCGAACACCGACCGGTAGTCGATTTCCTGAAACGCTTCGCGGCCCTTCATGTCGGTGCCGACCTGGCCGACGAACAGGATCATCGGCGAACTGTCCTGCATGGCCGTGTGAACGCCGATGCTGGCGTTGGTGGCGCCTGGGCCGCGCGTCACGAAACAGATGCCTGGCGAGCCGGTCAACTTGCCGTAGGCCGAGGCCATGAACGCCGCGCCGCCTTCATTGCGGCAAAGCGTGTAGTCCAGCTTTCCCTGCGTGTCGTGCAGCGCGTCCAGGACGGCCAGATAACTTTCTCCGGGCACGCCGAAGCTCCTGGTCGCGCCAAGCCCGATCAGGCACTCGACGAGAAGGCGGCCGCCATTGCGGATCATGCTTCGACATCCTCACTTTGGCGGCAGGTCGATCGAGCCTGCCTTCGGTTCATAGGTGCACGCAGGCGGTTCGGGGCGAAATCAAGAAATGCCGTCTATTCGAAAGTTTTTCTTTGCCGAGCAGCGCGCACCAGCACGCCCGGATTCATCGTGTCCCGTGGATCGAATGCATCCTTGAGCCGCGCCATGAGTTCGCGTTCCAATGGACTGCGGTTTCGGTCGGCCATGGCGACCTTTGCGCGGCCAAGTCCATGCTCGGCCGCGAAACTGCCGCCCATTTGCGTGGCGAGCGACGATAGCGCCTCGGCGAACCGCTCGGCCTTGCCGTCAAAATCGGCGCGGCCTTCCGGCGGCGACAGATTGTAGTGGATGTTGCCGTCGCCGAGATGCCCGAACGGGTTTATCCGCACGCCGGGAAGAATGTCGTCGCAGATCTCTGCGCCGGCCTCGACGAAACGGGCGATAGCGCCCGGAGGCACCGAGATGTCGTGCTTCAGCTGCTCTCCTTCCAGCCTCTGTCCTTCCGGCTGCTCCTCTCGCAGCCGCCAGAATTGTGCGCGATGCGCGCCCGTCGCCGCCAATGCTCCGTCCAGCACCAGGCCTTGCTCCATGCCCCACTCCAGCGCCGAAGCCAGTATCTCGTCGAGCGGAACGCGGGGGGCGCCCGATGCCAGTTCGACCAGCACATAGACCTCGCCGCGTGCCTCCAACTGGTAGGCGAGGTCGGGCAGGTGTTTGAGGGCCAGTCCCAGCCCGATGTCGGAGAAGAACTCGAGCCCGGTCAGGAATTCCCCCACCTCGCCCCGCAGAAAGGTGCCAAACGAAACCGCCGCGGCGAAATCGGGCATGACGACAAGCGCGCTCGCCTGCCGCCGCGGCATCGGGTAGAGCCGCAGGATCGCGCGCGTCACGATGCCAAGCGTTCCTTCCGCGCCGCAATAGAGCTTGCGCAACTGATAGCCGGCATTGTCCTTCTGCACCGCGCGCAGCCCGTTCCATATCGCCCCGTCAGGGGTCACGACCTCCAGGCCAAGCACGAGGTCTTGCATCATGCCATACCGGAATGCCTGGCTGCCGCCGGCATTGGTGCCGACCAGGCCGCCGATCCTGGCGCTGCCTTCCGCGCCGAGATGCATCGGAAACATCAGGCCGTGCGGTTCCAGCGCCTCGTGCAGCGCGGCAAGCACGGCTCCCCCCTCGACGAGGATCGAGCCGCTGTCCAAGTCCGGTTTGCCGATCGCCGTCATGCGCGAAAGCGAAACGATCACCGCATCCGGCCGATCGGCGACGGCGCCGCCGCAAAGCCCGGTGTTGCCGGCTTGCGGCACGACCGCCAGACCGGCCGCGTGGCATGTCTTTACGACACTGGCCACTTCGGAGGTGTCCGCAGGCCTGGCCACGCCCAGAGCCGCGACGCCGTGGCGATCGAGCCAATCGCGCTGATAGGGCCTGGCATCGCTGCCCGAAAGCCATCCTTTCGGTCCGAGCATCTCGCGCAAGGCGGTGACGGGATCAGTCACGGACATGGCTGCGGCCTGACGCGGGATCGTTGCATCGATCAGTGACCAAGCACCTGCGACAGGAACTGCCGCGTGCGCTCGTTGCGGGAGGAGGTGAAGAATTCATCGGGAGGCGCCTGTTCGACGATCTCGCCTCCATCCATGAAAATCACCCGGTCGGCAACCCGGCGCGCAAAACCCATCTCATGCGTGACGCAGATCATTGTCATGCCTTCAGAGGCGAGCGTGACTATGACGTCGAGCACTTCCGCGATCATTTCCGGGTCGAGCGCAGAGGTCGGCTCATCGAACAGCATGATCTCGGGCTGCATGCAAAGGGCACGCGCTATCGCGACCCGCTGTTGCTGGCCGCCGGACAACTGACCGGGATACTTCATCGCCTGTTCGGGAATGCGTACCTTCTCCAGATAGCGCCGGGCGGTCGCCTCGGCATCCGCGCGCGGCACCTTGCGTACGATCATGGGCGCGAGCATGCAGTTCTCCAGCACCGTCATGTGTGGAAACAGGTTGAAGTGCTGGAACACCATGCCGACTTCCCGCCTGATCCCGTCGATGTTGCCGACATCGTCGTTGAGCTCGGTGCCGAGCACGGTGATCCGGCCGCCATTGTGCTGCTCCAGACGGTTGATGCAGCGGATCATGGTGGACTTGCCGGAGCCGGAGGGGCCGCAGACGACGATCCTCTCGCCGCGATCCACGGACAAGCTCACCTTTCGCAGCGCCTGGAATGTCCCGTAATATTTGTCGAGATTTTCGATCAGCACCGCGGGGCCGCTGGATCGGGGCGAGTTTCCTGAAATCACGTAAACGCCCCCTATCGTTCGCCGACCGACATACGGCGCTCGAGAAAAGCGCCATAGCGGGACAGGCTGAACACGAAGATGAAGTAGATGAAGGCGATGAAGGCATAGACCTCGACATAGGCGAAGCGCCACTCGCCGGTGCCGTAGGCGGCATTGCCGGAGGCCAGGATCTCGAAGAAGCCGACGATGATCACCAGCGAGGTTTCCTTGAACGAGATCACGAACTGGTTGATCGTCGCCGGCAGCGCATTGCGCATGGCCTGCGGTAGAAGAATGCGGCCGACGCGCTGCCAATAGCGCATGCCAAGCGCCATGGCTGCCTCTTCTTGCCCACTGGGAACGCCCTGCATCCCACCCCTGACGATCTCCGCCTGATAGGCGGAAAAAAACAGGGCCGAGCCCAGGATCACCCGGTACAGCTTGTCGCCCACCAGCCATTGCGGCAGTGCGAACGGCAGCACGATGGCGAAGGTGAACAGGATCGAGATCAGAGGCAATGAACGCACCCCGTCGATGATGAGGCCGGTGGTGCGGGAAATCCATGGCAGGCCGGAGCGGCGCAGCAGCGCCAGGCAGATCGCCAGCGGGAAGCCGATCAGGCAGGTGGTCACGAAGATGAACAGGGTCAGCGCCAGTCCGCCCCAGGCCTCCTCGCCGACATAGGGCAGACCAAGCACGCCGCCCTTCATCAGCACGTAGAAAAGCGCCGTTCCGGCTCCCCATACGAGTGCGATGCGGCGACCCGTCCAGAAGGCTGGAACGCAACTTAGCACCGTCATGACCACGACGATCAGGCAAGCCAGGGCCGACCGCCACTGCTCGTCATAGGGATAGAGGCCGAACAGGATGATGCGCCATCGCGCGGCAATGACCGACCAGCAGGCTCCCGCCGCCGCCTGGCAGGCTTCGGGTCCGCCGCTCGTCGTGAAGACAGCCGAGAAAACCGCCCAATTCAGGAGCTTCCAGGCCAGGAAGACCATGACCGCCAGGGAAGCCAGCGACAGCAATGCCTGCAGGGGCGTCGCAAAGAAGCGCCGCCTCAGATCCTCGATCTTGCCAATGGCAGGAGGGGCGACAACGACCATTTCCATCCCTCACCCCCTCAACTGGTTGCCCTTGAGGGCGATCGCTTTGTTGATGCGGTTGAAGATGGCGGCGAGGCTGAGGTTGATGACGAGGAAGCCAGCCATCAGGATGCCGATCGCTTCGATTGTCTGGCCGGAATGGTTGATCGTCAGCGCCACGATCATGAAGAAATCGGTGAAGCCCACCGCGATGCCCATTGTGGTCGCCTTCATCAGCCAGACATACTGGTTGGCGAGGATTGGCAGCATGGCGCGTAGTGCCAGCGGCAGCCGCACCAGCATGAAGACCCGCCACGGGCCGAGGCCCAGGGAAAGAGCCGCCTCGACCTGGCCCTTGCCGACAGCCTTGAACCCGCCGCGCACGATCTCGGCGATGTAGGAGCCGCCATAGATGGCGATCGCGATGGCCAGTGTCGCAAACTCCGGCGGAATGCGCAGGCCGCCTCGCAGATTGAGACCTTGCAGCGCCGGAAAATCGAGTAGCGGCGAGTCGGCCAGGCGGCCGGCCACCAGAACGATGGCCGCGCAGGCAAGTGCCGCCGCCGTGCCGGCAAGCTGAATGCCGCCACGCTGGCCGACCGGCAGGCTGAGGCGCGATGTCCTGCCCAGCCAGATCGGCAGCGCGATGGCGGCAATCACAGCCAATGTCGCCGCAGCGAGCGCGGCGCTGCTGACATTGGGGAACGGGATGTAAAGCCCCCGGCTGGTGAGGAGAAAGCCCCATCCCTCATGCGCGGCGCGCGGCGTCGGCAGATGGGTGGTGACGGCATACCAGAAAAAAACCTGGAGGATCAGCGGGATGTTTCGGAAGATGTCCACATAGGTGCGGCCGAGCAGCCGGGCCAATTCGTTCGAGGATGTCCGCGCCAGGCCGACGATCGTTCCGACGATCGTCGCCAGCGTCAGGCCGACGGTTCCCAGAAACAGCGTATTGATGATCCCGATGAGGAAGTACCACCAATAAGGGTCGTTCGCCGTGGCGGGCAGCAGCGAGAAGTTCAGGTCCCAGCCCGTCGACTTGAACAGGAAGTCGAATCCGGAGGTGATCCCCTGCGCCGCCAGGTTCTGTCTGGCGATCACAATGCCGGCAAGCACCATCGCGGCGATCGAGCCGACATACAGGATCTGCAACAGTGCGTTGCGGACTTTTTGATTTCTCAGCAGGCTGACCATTCAGAAATCCTTCCCGAATTGCCGCGCGGTCCCGCCCGGCGGGAGCCGGGCGGGACCTGGAGCGGGATGCGTTCAGAACGGATCAATCAACAACCAGCGGGAACAGGACACCGCCATTGTTCCACAAATTGGTCAGTTCGCGATCCATCTTGTAGGGCGAGTCCTTGCCGAGATCGCGATCGAAGATTTCGCCGTAGTTGCCGACGTTCTTGATCACCTTGTAGGCCCAGTCGTCGGAGAGCCCGAGACCCTTGCCCATGCCTGGCGTGACGCCGAGGAATTTGGCGACCTGCGGTGAAGTCGGCTTGGCCTTTATCTCGTCGATGTTCTTCGAGGTGATGCCTTCCTGCTCGGCAAAGATCAGCGTGCTCAGCGTCCAGTTGGCGATGTCGACCCAGTTGTCGTCGCCTTGCCGCATGATCATGACTTCAGGCTCGACGGCGAGCACGTCGGGCAGGATGACATGGTCGTCGACCTTGCTCTTGGCGATGCGCGCAATGGCCAGTGTCGGACCCCACTGCGCATAAAGATCGCAGCGTCCCGAGAAATAGGCCTGCTCGAGCTCCTCGGTCTTCTCGATGAGCACCGGTTCGAGCTTGATGCCTAGCTTGGCAGTATAGGCAGCGACCTGCTGTTCCTGCGAGGTGCCGGCGGGAATGCAGATCGTGCCGCCGGCGGCATCCTTGAGCGACTTGAGGTTCAGCTCCTTGTGCGCCATCACCTTGGTGGTCCCGAGATAGTAGGACATGGAGAACTGCAGCCCAAGTTCGGTGTCGCGGCTGAGCGTGCCGCCCGAGGCCTTGACGATGATGTCGACATCGCCGGACTGCAGGGCCGGCCAGCGCTGGGCCCAGCTGATAGGAACTACTTTCAGCTTCGCAGGGTCGCCGAACACGGCCGCGGCCACCGCCTTGCAGAGGTCGATGTCCATGCCCTTCCAGTTGCCCTTGTCGTCCACCTCGGCGAAGCCGAGATAGGAGCCGTCATGGCCGGTGCAGTTCAGCATGCCGCGTGCCTTGACGGTTTCGAGCGTCTTGCCGCCGGCGGCTTCCGCCGGCGCCGCAAAATGCACGAGGCCAAGCGCCAGGGCCGAAGCCCCCCATTTCATCATTTTCATGTTCCGTCTCCACTGTTGAGGTTGTTTGGTTTCTTGTTGTTGGAGGCCCGAAAGGCGTCTTTCAGGCCTCGGTCTCGAAGCCGCTTCTAGTCGGAAAGCGGGGCCGGTTTCGGTAACGAGGAAATCGTGAGGTCGCCGCGCCAATCCTGCTGAGCCAGCCATCGGTGAAGTGCCGCGACCGCCTTCACGCGCAGATGTCCGCGCGGGACGACAAGATAGAAGCCCGGGACTTCCTCCGGCTTCATATCGGCAATGGCGTCGCGGCCGATCGGCGCGACCAGCGTGCCCGCCCGGAAATCTTCCTCGGCATCGATGACGGAAACCAAGCCCACACCTATGCCTTGCAAGGTCGCCCGGCGCATGGTCGCGGCGTCGTCGAAGCTGATGCTGCGGTCGCCATCCGTCAGTTCCACGCCAAGGTGGCGCAATATGTCCGGCCACAGACGCTTCGACTTGACGGTGTCGAGCAACGTGAACTGTGTCAGATCATGTGCCGACTTGATCCTTTCGCCGATCGCCGGCGTGCAGCAGATGATCTTCGGATCCGGCACCAGCAACGTGGTTTCATAGTCGGACCAGTTGCCGTAGCCCCACTGGACCGTCATATCGATATCGTCGCGCCCGAAATCGGGCAGGTCGACCATGGTCGTCAGGCGCAGGTCCGCGCCCGGCAAGATTTCCCGGAACAACGAAAGCCGCGGCAGAAGATAGTGCGTGGCGAAGTATGGGCTCGCATTCAGGTTGATGCGGTCCCGATAGTTCGACTTGGTGACGCGGCGAACGCCTTCGGCAAACTCGTTGAAGCCGGCTTTGACATAGTGCGACAGAAGAATGGCCGACTCGGTCAGTTCGATCGACCGGCCCTTACGCTCGAACAGCGTTACCTGGAGCGTATCCTCCAGAAGCTTGATCTGCTGTCCGACGGCCTGCGGCGTGACCAGCAATTCATCCGCCGCCTGCCGAAAGCTCTTGTGCTGCGCGACCGCGTGGAACACGCGCAGAGCATTCAGCGAGGGGAGGCGCAGCTTGCCGGTCATCGAAAATTCCGTTCCTTTCCCTGCTTGTGTTCCGGTCGGTCATGCACTGCCTCGGTCATGCACTGCCAGAGTTCAGTCGCCCGCGGCGAAAGAGGCTTAGGCGTATATGTAACCACCTGAAACAATTACGTTTTCACCGGTCATGTAAGTGTTCTTGGGGCTGCCCGTCATCAGCACCCATTCGGCAATCTCCTTTGGCTCGGCACCGCGGCCGAGCGGGCTCGCCTTGGCCAGTTCCTCCAGGAAGCCGAGCGCTTTCGCCTTCTCCGTCGCCATGCCGGCCGGCGCCACCGAATTCACCAGAATGCCGTCCTTCGCCACGTGATGGGCAAAGGATCGGGTAAGGCTGACGACGGCGGCCTTGGTCGCCGCATAGTGAGCGTTCTGCGGATGCGCCTTGAAGGCGTCGACCGAGGTCAGGTTCACGATCCGCCCGCGGACGTGGCTCTTCGGCTCCTGCGATTGCATGTGGCGAACCGCCGCCACCATCATGTGGTAGGTGCCCTTGATGTTGATGCCGTTGGAGGCATCCCAGTCGGCGTCGGTGATTTCGAGGAGCGGGCGGCGAGGGTAGATCGCGGCACAATTGATCAGCGTGTCGACGCGCCCGAGTTTCGAAACGATCGCCTCGAATGAGGCGTGGCACTGCGGGCCTACCTGGATGTCGCAAAGGGCGGTCGCGGTAGGCAGTCCGCTGGCCTTCGCGGTCGCCAGCGCGGACTCGGCGGCTTCCTGGTTGATGTCGATGATGCCGATCTTTGCCGCTCCGGCCTCGACAGCCATCTCGGCTAAGAGGGCACCGAGGCCGGCACCACCGCCAACGATCAGAACGGAAAGATCTTTCATCCCAGTTTTCCTTACTTGGTACCGCTTGGCGAGGTTGGCCAAGTCGGCATGATGTCGAAACGGGTAACGTCGGCCCACGCGGGGAGCCCAAGCACAGCGACGACCATCCTGGCCACGTCATCCGGCTGCACCACTTTGCTGGCGTACATGGCTGCGCGCGCGTTGGCGTCGAGGATGTCCTGGTAGAGCTGCGTCTCGACACGGCCGGCAACGATCTCGGTGACGCGTACGCCCGATGGGGAGAGGTCGGCGCGCAGCGCTGCTGCAAAGCCTGATATCGCCGCCTTGGTCGCTGAATAGACGGCAATGTTGGAGTATGCCGCGTGGCCCGCTGTGGAGCCGGTGAACAATACATGCCCGGACTGCCGCTCGCGCATTTGCGGGACGACGAGGCGCGTGAGCAGGATTGCCGCGCTGAGGTTCACCTCGAGCGTGGTGTCGATGTCAGCGATCTTCATATCGGCGAAGTTGCCGAGCGGCGGCATGACCCCGGCATTGTTGATCAGCACGTCGATGGTGAGATCCGCCAGGGCCGCTTCCAGGGCCTCGCGATCGGTGACGTCGACGGCAATCGGCACGATGCCGGGCCGCTGTGCCTGCAGCTCCTTGAGCGCGGCCTGGCTGCGCCCGACCGCATAGACGTCGTAGCCGGCGTCGCTCAGCGCGATCGCTATGGCCCGCCCTATGCCGCTCGTCGCACCGGTGATGAAGGCTGTCGTCACGTGGGCTTTCCTGATTGTCCGTTTTCAGTTTGCGGCCCGGGCCGATGCCGCGAAACCAAGAAAACCAGCAAAAAGGAAAGATAAACTTTCGAAAATTTCGGATGCCCCCAAAATCCCTTGGGGTGTTCGGATAACCGCAGCAGCCGAAAACCCAGGGAAACGCTGGCAAGCTGGCGCCTTCAGCCCTTGGGAAACCCGCGCAGCCGGTGACGGAACAAAAAACACGGCTTTCGCAATGGATGTCTAATTTTCGGCCCAGGCGCGCCGATGCGATCGAATTCGCGAGGCCTCATCCGCCCGTCGAGACAGGCCTTTTCATGTCGGTGAAAAGTGAGGCCGCCGCCGCCTTCTGCTCGGCTTCGATTGCCTCCACGCCAGAGGCTCGGGCCAGGGCGCGCACCCGCCCGAGACTGTTGTGCAGGTGTTTGCGCATGGCCTGGCGGGCGGCGCGGCCATCCTGCCTTTCGATGGCGTCGACGATTGTCTTATGTTCGCTGTGTATGCGCGCGTAGTAGCTGTCCTTGAGTTCGGGCGTGACCAGATAGCCGAGCTGGAAGCGCGGCACGATCATCGGCCCGAGATAGCTTAGGAAACCGTGGATGAATTCATTTCGTGCCGCCTTGGCGATCGCCAGGTGGAAATCATAGTCGTAGTGGATCTGGACGACGGCGGGATCGGCCTGCTGGGCGTCGACCTGTTCCATCAAGGTGCGGATCGCGCTGGCTTCCGCATCGGTGCGCCGTTCCGCGCACAATCCCGCCGACTCCACCTCGACGCTCAACCTCAGCTCGAGCAGCGCAATGGTTTCCGGCAAGGTCCTGAGCGCTTCGTCCGGTATCGAGAAGTTGCGCGGCGCCGGCGTCTCGCTGACGAACATGCCGCGCCCCTGCTGCGGCACCACCAGGCCTTCGGAACGCAGTCGCGCCACAGCTTCCCGCACCACGGTGCGGCTGACATCGTACTCGGCGCAAAGCTCCGCCTCAGTCGGCAATTGCGCGCCGGGCAGCAGCTGTCCGGAACGGATCTTCTCGGACAGGCTCTCCGCCACGACGGTGGAAAGCGGCTTGCGCTTCGTCATCAGTCTCCCTCTCGCCAGATTCGGGATGATGCCCGAACCGGCAGGACCATTCAAACCGCCGCGGTGACGATCAGCTCGACCAGCATTCCGGGCTTCGCCATCCGTCCTTCGCCCGATGAGCGCGCCGGTGCGTGCTCCCCGGGCATCCAGGCGTCCCACACCACATTGACCTCGTCGAAATCCCTGATGTCGTCCAGCCACATCTGCACATGAAGGATGCGGGTCTTGTCCGTGCCCGCCTTGCCAAGCAGCGCATCGATCTTGCCGAGCACCTCGCGCATCTGGTCGGCCGCGGACTGGCCGGGCCTCGCGACCTGGCCGGTGAGGTAGAGTGTGCCGTTATGGATGACGCCGTGGTGAATGCGGGTATCGAAGTCGAAGCGCTGGATGTCGCTCGCTGGCCGGATATTGCTCACTGGATTATCCTTGTCAGATAGCCGGCGTTTGCCGGATGGGATTTCCCTGCAGATATTGTGCGTAAGGCGCCTGAACCAGCCAGCCGGCGTCGACCGGCAAGGTGACGCCGGTAATCGAAGCAGCGCGCTCCGAGCAGAGGAACAATGCCGCCTCGGCGACATCGCGCGGCTCGACGAAGCGTCGCAGCGCCGTGGTGGCCTGTATGGCTTCGGGGTTGCGTTCACCCCTGGCGATCTTGGTCTTCAAACCATCGGAAAGTGTATAGCCGGGCGCGACCGCATTGACGCGAACGCCATGCGGGCCGAGTTCGGCGGCGAGGATCTGGGTCAGGGCCAGGACCGCATGCTTTCCCGGCGTGTAGGCCGGCAGCGACAGCGGCGCGAAAGAGGCGAGCGAGCCGACATTCAGGATCGCGCCTCGCCGGGCGGCCGACATCAGCCGGCCAAACACCTGGCACCCCAACAGCGTGCCGCGATAATTCACCCGCCACATCTTCTCGTCCTCGTCCAGATCCTGATCAAGGACGTACTTGCCGCTCTGCAAGATGCCGGCGCAGTTGACGACGACGTGAGGCGTGCCGAACCCGTCGCTGACAATCCGTGCCAGAGCCTCGACTGAGCCGCTATCTGCGACATCTGTCTGGACAAACAGCGCACGCGGCGCGCCCGCCGCCTGGCAGGAGCCGGCCGCCTCATTGCCCCTCGTCGCATCCCGGCCTGAGACGACCACATGATAACCGTCTTCTGCGAAGCGCTGCGCGATAGCGCGCCCGATGCCGGAAGTGCCGCCGATGACGACGGCAGTCGGTGTCTCAGCCATGGCCGCGGTCCTTGCCTTCGATGTCGAAGAATTCGGACATCGCCCGGACCTGGAAATCCATCATCGGGCGTCCCGGTTGAACGCGGCAGCCGATCCCCTTGGCCGCCCGCAGCAGAGCGGTTTCCGCAGGCTCCATGATGATGTCCACGACCGTCATATCCGGGGTCAGCCGGCTGACGTCAAGCGGCAGCGGATCGCCGGCATGCATGCCGACAGGCGTGGCGTTGATCGCCATATGCATGCCGGAAGGCTCGGCCTCTCCGACCTGGATGCGGCATTTCGGGAACGCGCGGCCAACCAGCGCCGCCAGTTTCCCGGCGCGCGCCGTATCGATGTCGGTAAGGCGGATTTCGTCGGCGCCGGCTTCCGCGAGACAATAGGCGAGCGAAGCACCGGCGCCACCGGCACCGACTTGAAGAATGCGGCGGCCGGCGATCTGATGCCCGTTCGCCTTGAGCGCATCGATGAAGCCGACGCCGTCGAAATTGTCGGCATACCAGCTGCCATCCGGCAGCCGTCGCACCGAGTTGGCGCTTTCCACCCGCGCGGCGCGGTCATGCGCGGCAGAGCATTTGTGGTAGACCGCAACCTTGTACGGCACCGAGATGATCACGCCCCTGATATTCTCGGCTGCCGTGATGCCGGCCCAGAAGGTCTCGAAATCCTCCGGGCGGCAGCTCAAGGGCACCATGAGGCTGTCGAGGCCCTTCTGCTCGAAGATCTCGTTGAATATGCCGGGGCTCTTGGCGTGGGCCACGGGATGGGCCAGCATCACGAAGATCTCGGCCTTGCCGGTTCCGCGCATCGGTTTTTACTCCTTTTCTTTTGACAGTTCGTGGCCGTTGAGGATCTCCAGCGCCCGGACGAGAGACGAGTGATCGGCCTCGGCGCCACCTGGATGGGCCGAACAGGCATTCATCAGTTGCTGCGCCATGGCGGTGTTCGGCAGCGCCACGCCAAGGGCGCGGGCACTGTCAAGGGCCAGGTTGAGATCCTTCTGGTGGAGCTTGATGCGAAAGCCTGGGGCGAAGGTCCGGTCGATCATGCGCTGGCCATGCACTTCCAGGACGCGGGAAGCGGCGAAGCCACCCATCAGGGCGCCGCGAACCTTCGCCGGGTCGCACCCGGCCTTGCTGGCGAAGACAAGCGCTTCGGCCACGGCCTCGATGTTGAGCGCAACGATGATCTGGTTGGCGATCTTGCAGGTCTGCCCGGCGCCATTCTGCTCACCGATCAAAGTGACGTTCTTGCCGAGTGTCTCAAAGATCGGCAGCGCCCGCTCGAACTCGGCGGCCGGGCCACCGACCATGATGGTGAGGCTTGCCGCCTTGGCGCCGACCTCGCCGCCCGAGACCGGGGCGTCGAGATAGCCGGCTCCCTTCTCTCGCAGTTTCGCCGCGAACGCCGCCGTGGCGATGGGGCTGATCGAGCTCATGTCGATGACCAGCTTGCCGGCTGACAGTCCTTCCAGGACGCCGTCCTCGCCCAACAGGACGCGTTCGACGTCAGGCGTGTCGGGCAGCATGGTGACGACCATCTCGGATCGCCGTGCCACCTCGGCGGCGGACGCGACGACCGATGCGGTCAGGCCCTGCGGCAGAGGGGAGCGATTGAGAACGGTGACGATCTCATGCCCGGCATCGGCCAGGTGACGCGCCATCGGTGCTCCCATGACGCCAAGCCCGATGAACCCGATCCTCATTCTCCAGCTCCCATTCGAAAGTCCGTACATCGCATCTTGCAGTGTTTTGCAGCCATATGATATAGGACATCATACAAATTTCAATCGAGATGATTGGAGATGATCGCAAGATGCAAGAACGCCTCAACACACTGAAAGCTACCACAGCGGCTGGCCGGGCTCACATCGGCATCTGGTGCTCGCTGGCTTCGGCGCTCACCACGGAGATCGTCGCCGGCTCCGGAGCCGATTGGGTGCTGATCGACGGCGAGCACAGCCCCAACCATCTGCGCAGCATCATGGCGCAGCTTCAGGTGATGGGCGGCTTCGACAGCGAGGCTGTCGTCAGGCTGCCCTCCGACGATCCCAATCTGATCAAGCAGGCGCTGGATATCGGCGCACGCAGCCTGATGATCCCCAATGTACGGACCGCCGATCAGGCCCGCGCCATCGTCGCGGCCATGACCTATGCGCCCGGCGGATTTCGCGGCTTCTCGGTCGGTCACCGCGCCAATGGCTTCGGCCGCATCGCCGGCTACCACGCCAAGGCGCGTGAGCAGCAGCTTCTCGCCGTGCAGATCGAGGATGAATTGGGCGTGGCGAATGCCGCCGAGATCGCGGGGGTCGACGGCGTCGACGTTCTCTTCGTCGGTCCCGGCGATCTTTCCACCAATATGGGCGCGATGGGCAATCCCGGCGCGGCACATGTCCAGGAGGCAATCTCGTCCGTGCGCCAGGCCGCAACGGCGGCAGGCAAGGCAAGCGGCATCCTGGCGCCGGCGAAGGCCGATGCCGACCGCTACCTTGCCGAAGGCTTCACCATGGTTGCCGTCGGTTCGGACCTTGGCCTTCTTGCGCGGGGCTCGGATGCCCTGATCGCTTTGTTCAACCAGTAGCTTGGAGTCGGAGCCATGGCGATCCCGCCTTACAAAGCGCCATCGCGCAACGCCTACGACATCGTCATCGTCGGCGGAGCGGTTGTCGGCTCGTCCACGGCCTACTGGCTGAGCCAGGCGCTGGGCAGCGGTGCCTCGATCCTCGTGGTCGAGCGCGATAGCAGTTACGAGTTTTCATCGACGGCGCTGTCCACCAGCGCGATCCGGCAGCAATATTCCAATCCGATCAATGTGAAGATCAGCCAGTTCGGCATCGAGATCATCCGCGGATTTCAGGAGCGTATGGCACCTTTCTACAAGGACGAACCGGCGCCCGACCTCGGCTTCAAGGAGCATGGATATCTTTACTGCTGTTCACCCGACGGCGTCGAAGCGGCCCGCGAGCGCGTCGATCTGCAGCGCAGTTTTGGGGCCCACACAGTGTTCCTCGAGCCGGGCCCGCTGAAGGATCGCTTCCCCTGGCTCAATGTGGAGGATCTCGGTGGCGGTTCCTGGGGGGCTAGGGAAGAGGGCTGGTTCGATTCCGTGGGGCTGATGAACGGTTTCCGCCGCGCCGCCCGCGCCAGCGGCGTCGAGTATATCGACAATGCAGCGACAGGGCTGGATATTGCCGATGGACGGGTCATCTCGGTGCGCCTCGCGACCGGACAGACGGTTCGTTGCGGAACATTGGTCAACGCCGCGGGCCCGCGCGCGCAGCAGGTGGCAGCCATGGCTGGCCTGTCGATCCCGGTCGCGCCCTACAAGCGCTACAGCTTCGTCTTCGCCAGCGCCAACCCGATCCCCGGCCGGATGCCCAATGTCATCGACCTTTCCGGAACATTCGTGCGTCCCGAAGGCGAGCTTTTTCTCACCGGCAACACGCCGCAGGGCGACGGACCGGCCGGCTACGACGACTTTGAAATGCACCATGAAGAGTTCGACGACTACATCTGGCCGGCACTCTGGCACCGCATTCCGTCTTTCGACGCACTCAAGGTCCAGACCAGTTGGACCGGCCACTACGAGTACAACATGCTCGACCACAACGGCATCGTCGGCTTCCACCCGCAGGTGACCAATTTCATGTTTGCCAACGGCTTCTCGGGGCACGGGCTGCAACAGTCGCCAGCCGTGGGCCGGGGAGTTTCAGAACTTATCGTTCACGGGGCTTTCCAGACGCTCGATCTCTCGCCATTCTGTTACGAGCGCATAGAGCGCAACGAGCCGTTCCTCGAGGAAGCGGTGATCTAGGGCGAGACGATCGACCACCCCGTTTTGATTTGGCGAAGCAATTCATCACGGGACGTCGGTCGTGTTCGAGATTGCACCAAGCACAAGCGCCCCGGTTGTCCTCCTGGCCTCGAGATCGCGATGAGCGTCGGCAGCCTGCGCCAGATCATATTGCCTGGGCGCGCCGATCTTGATCACACCTAGGTGCAAACTGGCGGAGAGAGCGGGACACTCTCCTCCTGGGCCATGAACCCCTTGCGTCCCTTGACTTCTGGCCTTGGAAGACTCACCTGTGGGGCACCAGCGTGGGGCACCGGGGTGAAAAATGGCCAATCCTAAGCAATATCTTGAATGGCACGGGCAGCAGTGGCGAGTCCGAATTAAGGTGCCTGCGAAGGTGCGGGATTTGATTGGTCGAGGCAAGCTTACCCATCCCCTGCACACAGCCGATCTCAAGGATGCGGATGCCCGGAAGTGGCCCATCGTGTCCCGCCTCAAGGGGGCCATTGCGGCAGCCGAGAAGGTGTTAGCAACGAATGATCCCTTGGAGGCGGAGGCGCTGCGGCATCGGCTCTCCATGGACGATGAGGGCACTCAGTACGCAATCAATTTGCGGGCTCATCAGATTGAAGAGGCCAAGGGCCTAGACACGGCCAAAGCCTTCTACGCGCTTGCCAGCGGACAGGTCACGCCGCTTGATCACCACGCATCCGAGTTCCTCAAACACCAGAATTACCGTCTCAAGTCTGAAGGGGATTTCCGAAGGGTGCTGGGCTGGCTTGGGGACTGGCTCCGCGATAGCCGACTCCCTGTCGCCCTTGAAGCCGTTAGACGGGTGGACGCTGGCAAGTTCCTGTCTGAGTCTCTTCTGGTCGGCAGGGGTCGCCAGAAGGCCACAGCCTATCTTGGGTTCATACGGCAATACTGGACGTGGCTGCTAGACAAGGGGCACCTGCCAGCCGGGGAGAACCCCTGGGCGGGCCAGAGGCTTCCAGCAGAGCGCCGCCAATCACGCAACGCGGAGACCGATAGTGGCAAGCGTCCGTTCACCGATGCGGAGATCACCAAGCTGCTCAACGGCGACGGCGGGCCACTGCTGAATGACCTAATGCCGGTGGGAGCGCTAAGCGGAATGCGCATCGAGGAGATTTGCCAACTCCGCGTTTCGGATTGCCGAGATGAGATGTTCAGCGTTTGGGCAGGGAAGACGGATAGCGCCCGCCGTACCGTCCCAATCCACAGTGGCCTTAAGGAGATCGTAGAGCGGCGCACGGCGGGCAAGAAGGACAGCGACTATCTGTTTGACGACTTGCCGCCCATCCCAAAGTCACGCGAGACGCGCTCCGATCCCGCCGCCAAGCAGTTCACGCGGTATCGCCGCAAGGTGGGGGTGGATGAGCGTCCGAACGACAAGGCGAAGAGCAATGTGGACTTCCACTCGTTCCGCCGCTGGTTCATCCGCAAGGCGCGTGATGCCAAGCTTGCGGGGGCTGAGGGTTTTGACGAGTGGACCATAACGTGGGTGGTTGGACATACGGACAGTGAGCGGGCGAAGAGTCTCGACCTCAGTCAGCATGGCTATGCGGGGCAGGACCCAGAGAAGGCGAAGAAGGCACTTGTCGAGGCCGTGAAGCTGCCAAATATCAGCGGTACGTTACCTTCGACTTCCGTAGTTGGCACCCCTTAAAGCCGTTAGCATTGAGTGCCATACTGACTTCAATGCCATTGTTGGACGAGCGCGGGCCGATAACGATCTCTTTGATGAACTTTGATCCCATACCGCCTATAGGGAGATCAAGGTGTGCCACGATCCCAGGTCCCTTAGCGCGATATTTGATTGGAAGCTTTTGCTTAGAGATTTTGTCGGGTCCGTTCCCACCGGGATCTTTTAGGTGCCAGCCGTCGTCATCATGGAGTACGTTAACGGCTCGCACAATTCTGACTTCTTTCTCCTCTGAGAACGCTGGATTCTTCATGAGGCACATGTCGAAGGTTTGGTGCGAGATAAATTGCCCTACCTCCTTACGCTCGGCCTCGTTTTTTGCGAGCTTCCACCAAGGAAACGCGGCCACAAGCAAATCCCGATAGTACTGCACCTGTAGGGTAGGGTCGTAGGTAACTTGGCCGACTCTGACCGCAAGGTTCTCCATTGTCTGGCTGTCAAACCCAACCGCCACGCCCATGCCGTTATCCCCATATGCCCGCCATTGGCTGAGTACATCGCCATCGGTTGAGAAACAGGCTACAAGCATTAACGTGTTCAATTGGGTGTGACCGATGGAAACATCCAGAAAATCAAAGTAGGCATCCTCGTAATGCTCTCTGACGAGGTTCACGGCCTCGATGAATTTTTCGTAGGCCCAATGCATCTCCGAATAGTCGTTCATCGTGTTGATATCCGACAGTCGAAGCGATTTGTACTGAATGATTGAGAGGAGGGTTTCCAGCGAGCAATAGTGATACAGGACGGGCGACTTAGCTACATCCAACTGCTCAAGAGCGGGCATCTTGAATGGTGCAGCTTTGTCGTTCATTGTGGCTTCCAGAAGCTAGGTGGGGGGCTTGGTTGGCACGAAAGGCGGTTCCCAAAACAAAATCGGATCGGGTCCTTCTAGCGTCTCGACGTCGGTGTTGTATTTGCTACGGGCTGAATAGAGACACAAGCATTAAACAGGGCCAAATTGCCCACTTGGATCAAAATAACTCAAATGGCAACGAGGATAACTTATCGTTCCTTTGCCTGGAACATCATAACCAGTACGATGGCACCACAAAGCAAAGTCGGGGCCTCTCGATAGGAGAGGTGAAGCAGTTTCGAGGCGAACTGTTAGACGCCATAAGTGGTCAGTTTTCGCTGAGAGTTCATTTTGGGAGTGTTAGTTTGCCAGAAAGCGACCCATATGCCGGGAAATTTGTTAGAGTTGGGGCGCAGTCAGACAGCGCCGAGGTGGAGTTTACCCCTTTATCTGATTCGCTGGACGGATATCCCAGATATGCCGTTACTGGTGTGGCGCTATGGGGTACGCAAAGAGCCTTTGGCCCAAACCTTGGCGGGCTTGAATTCATCGCCTGTCTTGTCGACAACGAGCTAGCGTACAGTTGGGAGCGCGAGGGAGCGGAGCCACATACCATTCTGATTCGATTTGATGGCACAGAGCTTGTCATCGAGGAGACTAATTGGGTTGGCGCATATGGAATGAATGTCACTTTTAACGGCAAGTATCAGCGTGCCTAGGGCTCGTAAGCTTGGGAAGGCAGAGAGCATGGCAAAGTCTCCAGCTAAGGAGAAATGGCTGATCTTTGTGGACACTAACATCTTCCTTGATTTCTATCGAATCGGAGGTGAGAGCGCCGCGCGGCAGCTTGGCGCCCTAGATAGGCACAAAGATTCGATCATAACCGGTGATCAAATCCGAATGGAGTTCTTGAAAAATCGCCAAAAGGTTATCGTTGACAGCATCAAGCAGTTGACCAAACCGGCAAAGCTGTCCGTTCCGCCAATTATAACTGACACACGTCCCGTGAGAATGCTTGGAAAGAGTTTGTCTGGCGCACAATCTCAGTTCTCAAAAATTCGAACCAGCGTTGAGAAAATTCTGACCGACCCATACCATAGTGATCCGGTCTTTAAGCTCGTGAATCGGATCTTCAACCACAACTCCCCTCTTAACCTTTGCAGGCCGGACCCTCAAAGATTCGAAATTAGAAACTTGGCTCGAAAACGCTTTGTGCTCGGGTATCCGCCCCGAAAGAGTAACGACACGTCTATCGGAGACGCGATTAACTGGGAGTGGCTTATTCGCTGCGCACAGAATAGCGCCGACAATCATAACGTGATGATCGTTTCGCGCGATGGGGACTACGGAGTGGCCTATGGAAATGACGTATTCTTGAATGACTGGCTACGGCGCGAGTTCAAAGACAGGGTCAGCTTGAAGCGGAACATTCATCTTACAAACCGCCTTACTGACGCGCTTCGGAAGCTGGATGAAGCGGTCGCGCCGGAAGACGAGCAGGCAGAACGCAAGATTATCCGAGACGACAGTAACGACCTGTTCGGGGGTTTCGACAAGCAGCCAATGCGGGTACCTCGCGGGATGTCTCGCGAAGAGTTTGAAAAGCTCTATCGTGAGTTGATCGGGGAGCCGCCCAGTGATCGCAACCCGACAAGTGTCTTTGACTAGTGCGGCAACAAAATTAGGGTCGCCCATTTGAGACCCTATCTTGTGGGGGCGGAGGAGAGCTTCCCCCCCCTGCCCCTCCATCGATGCGATTGCG
>NZ_RZTE01000022.1:0-26381 GCF_003997415.1 Mesorhizobium sp. M7A.F.Ca.MR.245.00.0.0
GCGCCGGCCTTGGCGGATCAAATCCACCACACGCATCCTACCATTACCCGCCCCGCCGATAATTCCGTGATCGCGCCAGTATCATCAAGCCGCCCCGTCTGTTTGCACGTTCGGCGAACGCTCAACAACACGACTTGACGGCCTGTGTCTGGCGTCTGAAAAGGGCTGGCCTGCGGACGTGGCGGAATTGGTAGACGCAAGGGACTTAAAATCCCTCGATCTCTGATCGTACGGGTTCGATTCCCGTCGTCCGCACCACCCTTCGCTCTTCGAGCTTCGGGTGGCGGGCCACCTGAAGCTCGACAGACGAAGGAGTATCCTCCGAAGCCTTGGCGAAGAAGGCCGGCGCAGGTTCGAACTTCATCCGTTCAGGCGCACCAGTTCACCGGCTACCGCTTTGTCGGCATCTCTACGTTTCGAACACTTTCTCGGTGAACCATTCGGCCAACCTGGCAAGCTCCGGCCCCAGCACGCGATCGGGGCCGACAGGCGGTACGATAGATCTGACTTGATCGACGAAGGAGCGCAGTGCCGGCGGCGGCGTCCGTTCGGTGACGTGCAGCGCTTGCGAGGCGATCATCGCCAGCATCGCCATGGCGGCGTCGACGCAGCGGCCGGCGGTTGCCTCCTTTGTCCATGCGAAGAACGCCGTCGTGGCGACGTCGTCCTGCCCCGCGCCAGCCGATTCCGTGCCCGGAATGAAGGTGCGCTGTGCGGCCAGCTTGGCCTGCTCGAGATAGCCGGTGATCGCCATCGGCACGTAGCCGACATTGCCGTGGCCGTCGCTGTCGGCTGAGTGACGTCCGGTCATCAGCAGATCCGGCAGCAGCGACACCTTGCCGTTCAGAAGCTTCGAGGCGTGGCGGTCGCAGAGCAGGCAGATATCGGCCCATATCGCCGCCAGATCGTCCAACGCCGGCGTCGCCATGGCATTGTGATAGCCGCCGGTCGAGATGCAGCGGCCGAGCGGATGTGCATCGTCGGGCGGGATGTAGACCGGATTATCCGATATAGAGGCCAGCGACACATTGGCCGCCCGCTCGGCCGACGACAACGCACGATGCGCCTGGCCGAGGACGCGCGGCACGATGCGGTAGCTGACCGGCGCCTGATAGTTGCGCCGCCCGTCGCCGGCGCCAACCAGAAATTCCCGCAAACCCTGCAGGGCCGCGGCCTCATGCTCATCGCCCCAGAGCGTGTCGAGGGCGGCGTCATAATGTTCGAGCGGGGCACGAAACGCCTCGATCGACAGCGCGAACACCTGGTGCGCCATGCGGATGCGGCGGCGTGCCGCGAGCGCTGCGTCTGCCACCAGAGCAGCAGCGCAAGGCGAGCCGTTGATGAGCGAGCCGCGTTCCTTGACCTCGAGGTCGAAGCGCGTCGAAAGTTCTGCAAACAAGGGGTAGAGCGCCAGGATCTCACCGGCGCCGCCCTGGCCGGAGGCCGGCACCGCCGGCATCGGCTCCCCGTCGAGCATTGCGGCCACGGCAAGCGCGATGCGCGGCGTGGTGGCGGCGTTGCCCTCGATGAAATTCGTCAGACGGGCAAGCACGATCGCCCTGACCACGCGATCCGGCAAGGGATCGCCGAACGAGGTGGCGGCGGCAAACGCCTTGATGCGCGCATGGCGATCCCGCTCGTCTAGTTCGAGCTTGCGGCTCGCCAGCTCTCCCATGGCGGTGGTGACGCCATAGATGACCGGTGGCGGATCGGATTCGATCAGCCTCAGAAACGAAGCGCGGCATTCGGCGATGCGCTGCAGGGCCTTCTCGCCGATCTCCACCGTGTCCTTCTTCCAGGCGACACGGAAAACAGTGTCGAGGTTGATGTCCTCACGCGTCGACAGGCTAACTGGCATGCTTCACACCACTGGAAATAAGGGACTTAGTAGAGCGGTTCCTCGAACAGCGTCTTGTCGCCGTCGACGAGCGCCTTGATCTGCGCGGTGCCGTCGCCGGCGAGCGCAAGACGGATGCCGAATGGCCGCACCCGCATGTCATTCTGGATGGCCATCCCCTCGCCCTCCGGCAGATAGAAGCGCTCGATGCCGTAGTCCGGCGCGATGGTCGCCTCTTCGCCGCGAAGATCCCAACCCTCGGCGACATGGCCTAGAATATCGGCCTCGTCGGCGGCGGCCGGCGTTGGCGCCTTGCCGAACCAGGCGGTCGCCGGCTGCCAATAGCCGTCGGCGCCCTTCTTCAGGCGCACGACAATCGACGTATCGTCGCTTGAAAATTTGTCGGGCGGGATGTTGGCGATCATTTTCACCGGTATGCGCGAAATCTCGTAGCCCAGGATAATATAATCGCCGCGCAGGAGGTCGCGCGGATCGACAGGTTCGATCTTCAGCAGGACTTCCTTGCCGTTGCGCAGGATCGCCGCCCGGCCGGCGATGATCCAGCTCAGGAAGCCGATCTGGACGAGCGCCAGCACCAGTGCCGAGATGACAAGCCTTTTCCCGGTGATCATGCCGTGGCTCCTTTGGCATCTGGACCCTTCATGCGTTTTTCCACGCGGATGATGACGATCGCAAGGATGCCGAGCAGCATCGCGGCGGCAAGGAAGAAGCCGGCCGTATCGAGCATCGATTGCAAGGTCACCACATAGATGATGGCGAGTTCGAAGGCGAAGCCGAGATAGGCAAGCCAGCGTAGCCCACGGCTCTCCCGTCCTGCCAGCACGATTGCCGCGACAATGCCGGCCAGCGCGATCACCGAAGCGATGGCGAAACCGCTGTTGTAAGTGCTCTCGTCGGCGAGTTCGAACTGAATCATTGCGAGGCCGGTGAGGAAGCCGAGCAGTGCGTGCAAGGGCAAGCGGCCGCCGAGCTGCACGACCCGGTCGACCGGATCCGGCGCGAAGACCGAGGCCGCGAACAGCAGCGCCGAGACGGCGACCAGCGGGATCGCCACCTGCAGCGTGTCGTGGTTGGTGACGAGCAGCACAAGATAGAACAGAACCGACAGGATGATCAGGTGGCGCGCCGCCTGGCTGCGGGTCCAGAACGAGACGGCAAACAGCACGATCGCCATGATCACGAAGGCATGCGGAAATTCGCTGCGGCTGTAGTAGTCGAAGCCTTTGAGGAACAGCCAGGCATCGGCGATGCCGACCGAAGCGACCGTCAGCGGATTAGAACGCAGCGCAACCGCCGCCAGCGCCGTGCCGGCGCCCCAGGTGACCAGAGCCGAGGCCTCGTCGCCCGAGAGATGATACATCTGGCCGATCAGCGCGATCGAGCCGCCGAAAGCCGCAGCCGCCACGATCCAGAGCGCTTCCCCGATCGCCGCATGGTCGCGGGCCTTCAGCACCGCGCCGCCGACATAGCCACCAAGGATGACGGCAAACAGTGCCGCCACGCGTGCCAGACGCGGGATTGCGTCCCAGTTGGCGGCAACGAAAATCAGGATGGCGGCGCCGAACAGCAAGGCGGCCATCATTGCCAGGATAGAGCCGAAGCTGAGCGACTTGCGCTCGTTGGCCTCGACATCGCGCGAAAGCGAATCGGCCGTTGCCGCGTCGATCAGCCCGGCCTGCTGCCAGCGCGCGATATCCGCCCTGACCCGCGACGAATAACTCGCCATGCTGCCACTCCCCCAGTTCGGTCTTTTTTTCAGCCGATCCGGTCAAACCGCTGACGCGGCGGCATTTTCCGATTCGGGTTTCTTTGTGTCAGGTCCGTGAACGCTCGTTAATGCTGCATTGCACAATTTGCATTGCTGCCATGCAGCCATAGCGCTTTTAAATCGATATGGGTCCGCCTATTTATAGTTCGTACACAAACGGAATGATCCGCAAGAAAGACGAAACGAGAACTACCATGAACCTGATCCGCAACTACCGCAACTGGCGCCGCTACAGGGACACCGTGTCCGAGCTGAGCCGCCTGAGCAACCGTGAACTGACCGACCTCGGCATCAGCCGCAGCGACATTCCTTACGTCGCTCGCAAGGCGGTCTAATTCTTCGGGCCGCGAATGGTCCGAACCAGTTTTGAAAAAGAGAACGACAATGAACCTGATCCGCAACTATCGTAACTGGCGCGTTTATCGCGAGACGGTTACCGAGCTGGGTCGCCTTTCCAACCGCCAGCTGCATGATCTCGGTATCGTCCGCGACGAAATCAAGATCATCGCCCGCCAGGCGATCTAACCAGAATTTCGGCAGGGTCGACCTCCTCCCCGACCTTGACGAATACGGTCACCCCTTACCTCCTCCCAAGGGTTGACCACAAAAACGGCGCCCGCTGCACCTCCTCCCGCGGCGGGCGCTGTTTCCCCGGGGCAAAGCGAATTTGCCCACAAAGGTTTCGCTCCTTTTCAAACAGCGAAAGAGTTTTCGTCAAAGCCGACCTCCTCCCCGGCGATGACGAATAGGCCCGACCTTCACCTCCTCCCGAGGGTTGGCCACAAAAACGGCGCCCGCTGCACCTCCTCCCGCGGCGGGCGCTGTTTCCCCGGAGTAAAACGAATTTTGCTCCAGAGGTTTCGCCCCTTCTAAAAATGGCGAAAGGAATTTCGTCAAAGCCGACCTCCTCCCCGGCGATGACGAATATGGTCGGCCTTCACCTCCTCCCGAGGGTCGACCCCAAAAACGACACCCGCCGGACCTCCTCCCCCGGCGGGTGTTGTTGTTTTTGGGGGGCGCTCCCATCTGCAGCCGTTTGCCCCGCACCGCGCACGGCAATTGCAATCGCCGCACCAAGCGATTATTCCGGCGTCCATGAGCAAAAATCCAATCCACATCATCGGCGGCGGCCTCGCCGGTTCCGAATCCGCCTGGCAGGCAGCGCAGGCCGGCGTTCCGGTCATCCTGCATGAAATGCGGCCCGTTCGCGGCACCGATGCACACAAGACCGACAGCCTGGCCGAGCTCGTCTGTTCCAATTCCTTCCGCTCCGACGATGCCGACAACAACGCAGTCGGCCTGTTGCATGCCGAAATGCGGCTGGCCGGCTCGTTGATCATGAGCGCCGGCGACGCCAACCAGGTTCCGGCCGGCGGCGCGCTGGCCGTCGATCGCGACGGGTTCGCCGACGCAGTGACGAAAAAGCTCGAAGCACACCCGCTGATCACCATCCAGCGCGAGGAAGTGCCTGGTCTGCCGCCGGCGGATTGGGACCAGGCGATCGTCGCCACCGGTCCGCTGACCGCCCCCGGGCTTGCCCAGTCGATCGCGGAAGCGACCGGCGCCGATGCGCTCGCCTTCTTCGACGCCATCGCGCCAATCGTCCATTTCGACACGATCGACATGGATACCTGCTGGTTCCAGTCGCGCTACGACAAGGTCGGGCCAGGCGGCACCGGCAAGGACTACATCAATTGTCCTATGGACAAGGACCAGTACCTTGCCTTCGTGCAAGCGCTGGTCGACGGCCAGAAAACCGAATTCAAGCAATGGGAAGGCACGCCCTATTTCGACGGCTGCCTGCCGATCGAGATCATGGCCGAGCGCGGCGTCGAGACGCTGCGCTACGGGCCGATGAAACCGATGGGGCTGACCAACGCGCACAATCCGACCGTAAAGGCCTATGCCGTGGTGCAGCTGCGGCAGGACAATGCGCTGGGCACGCTCTACAACATGGTCGGTTTCCAGACCAAGTTGAAGCATGCCGAGCAGGTGCGCGTGTTCCGCACCATACCGGGTCTCGAAAACGCCGATTTCGCCCGCCTCGGCGGCCTGCACCGCAACACCTACATCAACTCGCCGACCTTGCTGGACGCTTCGCTGCAACTGAAGTCGCGGCCCGGCCTGCGTTTCGCCGGCCAGATCACCGGCTGCGAAGGCTATGTCGAAAGTGCCGCGATCGGTCTGCTTGCCGGCCGCTTCGCCGCAGCCGAGCGTCTCGGCCACTCACCGTCCCTGCCGCCGCTGACCACGGCCTTCGGCGCCCTGCTCAACCACATCACCGGCGGGCACATCGTGTCCGACGATGAGCCGGGCAAGCGCTCCTTCCAGCCGATGAACGTCAATTTCGGCCTGTTCCCGCCCGTCGAAGCCCCGAAGACCGAGGGCAAACGCATGCGCGGCAAGGACAAGACTGTTGCCAAAAGGCACGCCATCACCTCGCGCGCGCGCGCTGATTGCAGGGAGTGGCTGGGGTTGGCGGCGCAAACGGCCGAAGCCGCGGAATAGACGACTTCGCATTCTGATTGGATCTTATGTATAAAGTAGGATAGTATCCTACTTTATACACAAGAGAGGCATCCATGGAATCCGCCGAGAAACTGTCGGTCACCGTCACGCCCGCTATGGCGCGCATGATCCGGGAGAAGGTCGAAGACGGCTCCTTCGGTTCGGCCAGTGAAGTCATCCGTGCAGCCCTTCGCGCCTTCCAGCGCGAAGAAGAGGAACATGCAGAGCGTATGGCGTCGATCAGAGCGCGGGTGAAGGCGTCGATGGAGGACACAAGGCCGGGCTATTCGGGGGAAAAGGTTCGCGACCATCTTAGGGAGCTCGCCGCTCAATATTCGAGCCGCGGCGATGATTCAGCGGCTTGAGATTGAATACGGCGAAAATGCCAGAAATGATCTGGCCGAGATTTTCAGACATATCGTCGACGCCGGCGGAAGCGTTGAGGTTGCGCTGAAGTTTACTTTGCGCATTGAAGACCGCTGCCAGAATATCGGCAATGCACCACGCAGCGGTCGTTCCCGCGATGATATCCTGCCAGGATTGCGAACAGTTCCGTTCGAGCACTCTGCAGTCATCGCTTACATCGTCGACGATAACTTCGTCCGCATCGTCAACATCTTCTATGGCGGTCGCGACTATGAGACGCTGATGCGCGACGGCAGGTCGCACTAACCATCCTGAGGCGACAAGTTACTCGGCCGGCTCGACACCAGCTATCGGCAACCCCGGCTTGCCGGCCTCATCAGGATTTCTCCTGACATAGGCGGCCTTCAGGCTTTCCGACGTCTCGCGCGAGCCGTCATGGCTCCAGCCCGGCGGCTTGATCAGATAGTTCAGGCGATCGCTCAAGGTCAGGCTAGGCGCAAAGGCGTCCCGGAACATGCCGATCCATTCATGGAATGACACTTTCAGCGGATTGAAGGTGCCGAGGTTCCTGACGATGCCGTAGCGCGGCCGGTCCTCGTCCAGTTCCCCGACGAAGGTGCCGAATATGCGGTCCCAGATGATCAGCGTGCCGGCATAATTGGCGTCGAGGTAGCGCGGATTGGTGGCGTGGTGGACGCGGTGGTGCGAAGGCGTGTTGAAGATGAACTCGAACCAGCTCCACATCTTGCCGATCGTCTCGGTGTGGATCCAGAACTGCCAGACGAGGTTGAAGCCGAAGGTGAAGGCAATCACCGCCGGATGGAAGCCAAGCAGCACCAGCGGCGCCTGCAAAACGAACATGAAGGTGAACAGGCCGGTCCAGCTTTGCCTGAGCGCTGTCGATAAATTGTAGTGCTGGCTGGAATGATGGTTGACGTGTTCGGCTCACACCCAGCGCACCCGGTGCGCGATACGGTGATAGACGTAGTAGCGCAAATCATCGAGCAGGAAGGCGGCCAGGAACACCCAGACCGACAGGCCGAGATTGAAGATGCGGAACTGCCAGAGCCACAGCAACGCCCAGTAGGACACGACGCCAAGCAGCAGCCCGGCAACGACATTGCCGGTGCCCATCATCAGGCTGGTCAAGGTGTCGCGCGTTTCGAACGAACCTCTGGCGCGGCCGGTGCGCACCAGCCAAAGCTCGATCAGGATCGCGACCACGAAGAACGGGATGGCCAGTTGGGTGACTTGCGGGAAATTGTAATCATCCATCACGCGGTCTCCCCAGTAGAATTCGATCGTTGCGGCTCAAGCGCTTTCAGCAGGCCCAGCGCATCCGCTGCGCTGGCAAAGTGGAAGCGGCCGCCCTTCCAGGTGAAATCGGCGAGCCGGAACGAAACCGTGTTCGCATCTTCGGTGTTCAAAACCGCGACATCTTGAGGCGTGACGATGCGGGTCAAAAAGCAATCGCCGATGCCGTGAACGATGCCGATGCGCCCTCGCCCGATATCCAGAAACGCAGTCCTGGCATCCGCTGTCAGGCGGACTACCGTCGCGATCTCGTCGGGAAAATCCTCAGCGAATCGGCTCACCGCGCGATTGGCACTGCTGAGCGTCGCTATCTTGCTGCCGCCGGTGAAATGCACCGCCGCAACCGACAGCGCGATGCCGAAGGTAACGATCGCCACCAATATGGGTAAGCTCATTCATCTCCTCCGGGCCGGCCTGTTGACTTCGGCAACAGTTTGGCGCGGGACGTCTTAACATGGTTGACGTTTACGTCAAAGCGCAGGCCAGCCCTTGCTCGCGCGACGCAGCAGCAGCCAATGCCGGCGCAAGGCCGACAGCCGCGCGACGCCTTCGAGCGGCGAACCATTCTCCATCTTGCCGAGATAGGCACGTGACAGGGCGAGCGGCAGGAATGCCGGACGCAGCGAGACAGGCAAGGTCGGTGCGCCTTGCTCGAAGGCGGAAAGATGTTCCCGTGCCAGCGCCATCATCGCCGCCACCACGCGTTTGGCGCCGGGTCCGCCATCACCGGCAATGAATTCTTCCGGCGACGATCCCGCCGCCGCCAAAATATCGGCCGGGACAAAACACTGTCCGCGCCGGCGATGCAGCGGCAACAGCAGCAACAGGCCGGTCATCGCCTGCGCACAGCCTGCCCTGCCCGCCAGATCGGCAAAGCGCGGCGCCCCGACGGGATCGAGCACCATCGCCGCAAGCTGGATGAGCGCGGCAGCAGTCTCGCCGCAATAGCCTTCCAGGTCAGTGCGCGACGGCATCGGGTCGTCATAGAGGTCGAAGATGCGTGCATCGAGCATGTTCTCGAAGGCCGGCTTCGGCAGGCCGAACGTCGCTATCGTGACGTTCAAGGCTTCGGCTGTGGGATGGCCGGCGCCCGCTTCTCCGCCAGCGGCAATGACATCGCGCCACCATTGCAGCCTCACCTCGCCCGGCAGCGCTTCATGGATGCGATCGCGGATTCCTGCGATCTCGGCATTGAAGGCGTAGAGCGAAAACAGCGCGTCGCGCTTGTCGTCGGGCGCGTAGAGCGCGGTCAGATAGCGGTCATGGTCGGCGGCGCGCACCGCGTCCATGACGATTTTGGCATTCTGGGACATGTCAATCGACGGCGATGAGCGCGGCGGCCACGGCGCGCTCTTCCGCCAGAAGGACATTGTAGGTCCGTACCGCGGCACCGGTCGACATCGGGTCGGACGCAATGCCGGCAGCCTTCAGCGCGGCTCGCAGTGCGGCGGGCAATGGCCGGAGATCCCTGCCCATGCCGACCAGCAGGATCTCGACCTTGCCGGCCTCAGCCAGCAGCTTGTCGAAATCCGCCACCGTCAGCACCAGAGGATCAGCCGGTTCCCAGCCATGGATGCCGGATGGCAGGCACATGAGCGAACCGCGATGCGACATGTCGGCAAAGCGGAACCCGCCATTGCCATAGGCTTCGATCGGCGCGCGGCCCGGAAAATGCGCCTCGCGGATGACGATGCCTTTGCCGGTCACCGCTATACCCCTTCGGGGCGGCGCGTCAGGTCGCGACCGCCTTGCCGCCATTGACCGGCTTCTCCTCGTCGGCCGAAGCCTGCGGCCTCAGCTTGAACAGGATCAGCAGCGGTGCGGCGATGAAGATAGACGAATAGGTGCCGAAGACGACGCCGAACAGCATGGCCATCGTAAACGAGCGGATCACCTCGCCGCCGAACAGCACCAGCGCCAGCAGCGCCAGGATCGTCGTCACCGAAGTCAGCGTCGTTCTCGACAGCGTCTCGTTGATGGCGTTGTTCAACAGCTGCGGCAGCGGCATGCGCTTGTATTTTCGCAAATCCTCTCGAACACGGTCATAGACCACGATCGTATCGTTCAGCGAATAGCCGATGATCGTCAGGATCGCCGCCAGCGATGACTGGTTGAACTCCAGTCCGGTGATGACGAAGAAGCCGAGCGTCATGACCACATCGTGCACCGTCGCCACGATGGCGCCGACTGCGAACTGCCATTCGAAGCGGAACCAGACATAGACCAGGATGCCAAGCAGCGCGATCAGCATGGCGATCGTGCCTTGCTTGGCAAGCTCGCCAGAAACGGTCGGTCCGACCACTTCGACGCGGCGGAAATCGTAATTGTCCTGCAGCTCGCCACGCACCTTGTCGATGACGGTCTGCTCGGCATTCTCGCCACCATCCTGCGTCCCGACGCGGATCAGCACGTCGTTCGGCGTACCGAACTGCTGCACCTGAACTTCGCCGATGTTGAGCTCGGTCAGCCGCGCACGGAGGTCGGCGAGGTCGGCATTGCCGCTCTTGGCCTGCACCTCGATCAGCGAACCGCCCTTGAAGTCGATGCCGTAATTGATGCCAACGGTCATGAACAGCACCACCGACAGGATCGACAGTGCGCTGGACAGCGTAAAGGTCCAGCGACGGATGCCCATGAAGGGGATCTTGGTGCCGGGTGGAACGAAAGTCACCGGCGCCTTCGGCAATTCCTTCGGGCGAGCCCGGCGCAGCCAGATCGAGACCAGCAGGCGGGTGAAGGTGAAGGCGGTGAAGACCGTGGTCAGGATGCCGATGGCGTAGGTGATGGCAAAGCCCTTCACCGGCCCGGTACCGAGATAGAACAGCACCACGGTGGCGATCAGCGAAGTGATGTTGGAATCGACGATGGTCGCTAGCGCCTTGGTGAAACCGGTATCGATCGCCTGGATCACAGAGCGGCCGGCGCGTCGCTCCTCGCGAATACGTTCATAGATCAGCACGTTGGAATCAACCGCCATGCCGATGGTCAGTACGATACCGGCGATACCAGGCAAGGTCAGCGTAGCGCCAAGCAGCGAGAGCACGCCGACGATCATCGCCACGTGCACCGCCAGCGCGATGTTGGCGAGGAAGCCGAGGAAGCCGTAGGCGACGAACATGAAGGCGACGACGAGGATAGAACCGATGATGCCGGCGACCTTGCCGGCATGGATCGAATCCTGGCCAAGGCCCGGACCAACGGTGCGTTCTTCGATAACCGTCAGCGTCGCGGGCAACGCACCGGCGCGCAGCAGCACCGCAAGGTCGTTGGCGCTCTGGGCAGTGAAATTGCCGGAAATCTGGCCGGTGCCGCCGAGGATCGGCTCGCGGATCTGCGGCGCCGAAATCACCTGATTGTCGAGGATAATGGCGAACAGCTTGCCGACATTCTGCGCCGTGGCCTGACCGAAGCGCGCCGCCCCTTTCGAATCGAAGCGGAACGACACCACCGGCTCGTTGTTCTGCGAATTGTATGTCGCCTGTGCGTCAACGAGGTTTTCGCCCGAGACGATGACGCGATTTTCGATCAGATACGGAACCGGCGGATCGTCCTGCGAATACAGCACCGACGAGCCGGCGGGCGGACGGCCATTGAGCGCGTCCTGCACCGGCATCGACTGGTCGACCATCTGGAAGGTCAGCTTGGCGGTCTGGCCGAGGATTTCTTTCAGTCTCTGCGGGTCCTGAAGACCCGGCACCTGGACAAGGATACGGTCGTCGCCCTGCCGCTGCACGATCGGTTCGGTGGTGCCGAGTTCGTTGACGCGGCGTTCGACCACCTCGATCGACTGCGTCAGCGCGGTCGACGTGCGGTATTTGATGCCGGCGTCGGTGACGTTGAACTTGAGCAGGCCGGGCTCGGAATCGTCGAGCGTCATTTCCTGGACGGAGCCGCCGGTGAACAGGCCGGCAGCGACCGGATCGGTCAGCGTCTTCAGCGCCGTCTTGGCGGCATCGATCTGGGCGGGATCGGTGATGCGGACCTGCAGGGTCCGCCCCGTGCCGGCAAGGCCGGTATAGCCGATCTTGGCGTCGCGTAGCAGCGTGCGGATTTCATCGCGCGTCGTCTCCAGCCGATCCTTGATCAGATCGTTCTGGTTCATTTCCAGCAGGATGTGCGAACCACCCTGCAGGTCGAGGCCGAGCGTCATCTGCCGCTTCGGCACCCAGCTGGGCAATTGCGCCAGCGTGCTGGCGGAGAACAGGTTGGGCGCGGCGAGGATCACTGTGATGGCCACGGCCACCCAGATCAGGATCATCTTGAAGCGCGAAAAATACAGCATATGGCGTCGTCCGTCAGAGCGTGTCCGCGGATCGCTCCGCCTAAAATTGGATTATTTCTTGGCGTTTTGGTTGGCCACCGGCTCGCCCTTGACGCGCACATCGGCGATCGTCGAGCGCAGCGCCGTCACCTTCAAGCCGTTACCGAGGTCGATCTCGAGCTCGTTGTCGTCGATCACCTTGGTCACCTTGCCGACGAAGCCGCCGCCGGTGACGACCGTGTCGCCGCGACGGACAGCCGCCAGCATCTCGCCGCGCTTCTTCAGCTGCGTGCGCTGCGGCCTGATGATCAGAAAATACATGATCACGAAAATCAGGACAAAGGGCAAAATGCTGATGAACATGTCGGGAGAAGCGCCGACGCCTTGGGCGTATGCCGGTGTCACGAACATCGAGGTACTCCTGATTTTTGAAAACAGCCGCCAATTTGGCGGCCCTTGAAATTTGGCCGGAATATAGTCGGTAAAGTTGTCAATGCAACTGCGCGGCCGGCCAAATCGGCTGCTTTTACGGCCTGTTGAGCCGTGTTAGAGCATGATCGCGAAAAGCGCGAGCCGGTTTTCTCAGACAAACGGAAACCGTTTGCCAGAGATCACGCTCGAACAAAAGGTTGCCACCGGTTTTGGATCAGAGGGAATCGGGCACGTTCACGCTCCCAAATGTCGAAACCGCGAAACAAAAGACAGACATGACCGACAGCAGCATTGAAGCCCTGAACCAGAAACTCGACCGGCTGATCGAGGCGGTGAGCCGCCTTGCCCCGCCGCCGGTGCCCCAAACCGACCTCGGCGAGGCCGGTTGCTTCGTCTGGCAGGCCGATCCGGGCTATCTGGAGCCGGTGCGCAGGGTTAACCGCGTCGACATCGGCCTGATCCGTGGCGTCGACCGTGTCCGCGACATCCTTGTCGACAACACCGAACGCTTCGCCGCCGGGTATCCGGCCAACAATGTGTTGTTGTGGGGCGCGCGCGGCATGGGCAAATCGTCGCTGGTCAAGGCCGTGCATGCCGAGATCAACGCCAAGACCAAGTCCGACCTGCCGCTGAAGCTGATCGAAATTCACCGCGAGGACATCGACACGCTGCCGAAGCTGATGGGCCTGCTCAAGGCGGCCCCCTTCCGCTTCATCCTGTTTTGCGACGATCTCTCCTTCGACCACGACGACACTTCGTACAAGTCGCTCAAAGCCGCGCTCGAAGGCGGCGTCGAAGGCCGGCCGGCGAATGTCATCTTCTATGCCACTTCGAACCGCCGGCATCTTTTGCCCCGCGACATGATCGACAATGAGCGCTCGACCGCCATCAACCCATCCGAGGCGGTGGAGGAAAAGGTGTCGCTGTCCGATCGCTTCGGGCTGTGGCTCGGCTTCCACAAATGTTCGCAGGACGAATATCTCGACATGATCGACGGCTATATCAGGCACCATGGCCTTGTCATGGATTCCGACCAACTGCGCGCCGAAGCACTGGAATGGGCGACCACCCGCGGCAGCCGCTCGGGCCGCGTCGCCTGGCAGTTCACCCAGGACCTGGCTGGACGGCTCGGCAAACCGCTGAAGGACTGACACGTTGGGTGGCGTCGCCAACGCCATCCAATGACAAGATCATTTGGGCTGCGCCCGGCGCAAATCACGCGGCGTTTGGCCGATCTCGCGGCGCATCCAGTGCGCCAGATGTGACTGGTGCGCAAAGCCCGTCAATTCCGCCACCTCGCTTGTGCTGAGATCGCCTCGCTGCAGCAAGGCGCGTGCGCGTTCGACGCGACGTCGCACCACGTAGCGGTGCAGGGTGACGCCCGTCGCCGCCTTGAACCAAGCCCGCAAGTGCGAGCTGCTCGCCCCGGCAACTCGGCTCAATCGCTGGATTGAAAGGGGCTCGTGCAAGCCAGCTTCGATATGCTCCAACACGCGCTTGAGCTGGGCATCTGACAACCGGTTTGTTCGCTCGACATCGGAATTCTCAAGACCGAGCAACCTCACCGCCAGAGCGGCGCCAATGCTGTCGGCAAACAAAGATCCACTCGGTGAGTTTGCGCCGAGATCGCTCTCGAGTGCACGGGCGAGATGTTGGATGCGCTGATCACGAAGCAGATGACGTGTGTCGAGCCGCAACGCGCGCGCCTTGCCACCTAGCTCAGCCGCCACCCTTTCCATCAGGGCTGGTTGTAACGCGATCTCGATCGTGTCGAACGGGGTTTCGGTCTCGAAGCCGCCCTCTTGGCCAGCGGGCACCAGGTCAATATCGCCAGCGCGCCTCACGAAATATCGACCAACCTCATTGCAGTAGGAACGCGTCGCCGCGCTTGCATGCACCATGATGCGATGATGGGCCGCCCTGGAGAGACGATGGACGCCCGCTTCGATATGCCAGAAGGCCATTGTGACGTCGGGCGGAAATCGGGCCGGAACAGACTGCGAATGCATGCTCTCTCGCTTCCTGGCAAAACCTGTCCAAGAATTGGCAATTCCCGCGCGATTTTCAATGCCGGGGACATGTACCTACGCCTCTCCATCGAGCTTGGACGAGAGGTTAGCCATGAGTTTTTATGTAGTTGTCGGAGCAGGCCCGGTCGGGCACGAGACCGCGCGCCTTCTGGGCGAAGAAGGACATGACGTCGTTCTCACGAGCCGGAGTGTCGGCTCAAACGCGTTGCGGAACGTCCGGGCGGTGCAGGCCGATGCCACCGATGCCGTTGAACTGGCGCGTATCTGCCGAAACGCCGACGCCATTTTCATGTGTGCCATGGCCGCCTATCACCGGTGGCCGACCGACTTCTTCCCAATCATCGACGGCACCGTGCGTGCCGCGGAAGCGGTCGGCGCGAAGCTTGTGGTTCTCGGAAACCTCTATGGCTATGGGAAACATGCCGATAGTCCGCTTCACTCCGACCTGTCTCTGGATCCGACGTCGAAGAAAGGGACCGCCCGCACGATCATGTGGCAACGGGCGGTCCGTGCGGACGTGCCGGCAGTCGAAGTGCGGTCCAGCGATTATCTTGGATATGGCGCGGTCAGCTCTTTCTCACTGGTCGCGCTGCCCTCCATAATCGAGGGGAAACCGACTGCTTTCATTGGAAACCTCGACGCGACTCATGCCTGGTCCTTCACGAAGGACGTGGCCAGGACGCTGGTTGCCGCTTCCCGCTACACGGGCGAATGGCGACGGGCGTTCCATGTTCCATCGCAACACGCCTCACCCCGGGAACTCATCCTGACGACGGCGGCAATGCTTCACCGTGAAATTCCAGAAACACGTTCCTATTCCATCCCCGAAATGGAAGCATTGGGCATGCATGAACTCATCGAGATGAGCTATCTCTTCGACAATCCCTTGCTGGTCGATTCCTCCGACGCGGAGACGCTTCTCGGAATCAAGGCCAGCGGCCTTGACGTCATGATCGCCGACACTCTGCATGATCATCTTTGAAGCTTGAAGACTGGCGCGTCGCGTTGAAACTGAAAAAGCCCGCTCCTTTCGGAACGGGCTGAGCCGGCGGGCCGGACTGGAGGTCAGACGGCCCGCAAATTGCTTTTTTTCTTCTATTCGAGGTAACCCGAGGGATCGACCGGGGCCGAGTTCTTGCGCACTTCGAAGTGCAGCTTCGGCGAGTCCGTCGTGCCGCTCATGCCCGACAGCGCGATTTCCTGGCCGCGCTTGACCTTCTGGCCGCGCTGCACCTCGATCGAGCTGGCGTGGCCGTAGACGGTGACCAGGCCATTCTCGTGGCGCACCAGCACCGTGTTGCCGAATTCCTTGAGGCCGTCGCCGGCATAGATGACGACACCGTTCTCGGCTGCCTTGACCGGTGTGCCCGAGGGCACGGCGATGTCGACGCCGTCTTTGCCGGAGCCGAAACCGGAGATCACGCGACCGCGCACCGGCCAGCGCATCTTGCCGATGCCGGTGGCGTCAGGCGCGACGGCATCGTCGGCCTCGGCCTGCTGGATGACCTTCGAATCCTTCTTCGGCGGCGTGTAGGACGCCAGCGTTTCCGACGGCGTGGTCTTTGCCGCGGGCTGCGTCGTGGCCGTCGTCACCGGATCGACCTTGGCCGGCTTGGCGGCGGCGACGGTCGCGGTTCCGCCGGCGGGCACCTTCAGGGTCTGGCCGATCTTGAGCAAGCCATCCTGCATGCCGTTGGCCTGCTTGATGGCAACGACTCCGACACCGGTTTTCCTGGCAATCGAGGAAAGCGTGTCGCCCGACTGAACCGTATAGGTGCCAGCTGCATTGGTCGCCTTGGCCGCGGCCACCTGCGGCTTGGGCTCCTTGGGCTGGCTCGCGGCGGCCGACGTGTCGACCTGAGCGGTGGATTTGCCCTCCCTAGGCTTCGGCTGCTGCGGCAGGACGGCGACTTTGTCCGGCGCAGTGGCCGGCAGGTTGTGCTTGGTGTCTTTCGCCGGCTTGGCATCCGCGAGCTTCGGCTCGCTCTTGCTCGAATAGGCGTAGGCCGGGATGACCAGCTTCTGGCCGGTCTTCAGCCCCTTGGTCGCGCTCAGCCCGTTGACCTTCATGATCACGTCGGACGGCACCTTGTAGCGCTGCGCCAGGCCGCCGATCGTTTCGCCGTCCCTGACGACGATCTCGGTTGCATGCGGAGTGCCGGAAGCAGCCACGCGGGGTTCGTCAGGTTGCGAAACCTTGAAAGGCGATGCCACCGGGGCGACGGTGCCGGTCGTGGTCCTGTCGACATGCGGTGCGGGGGCCAATGCGGTGCGCACCGGCTTCGATACCGGCGCCACGTCGGGAGCCTGGGCAACGGGCGGCGGCAGCGGCCGCGTCGAGACCGGATCGAGGCTGGAGCGACTGACCGACTGTGTATGGCTGCCATCGATCGGAGCGGCGGCGACATCGCCCGGATAGGGCTGCTGTACGGCATCCTGCTTGTTGATGATGGCGCGCTGATTGTTGGTCGAGGATGTAAAGACATCGTCGACGCCATTGAACCGCGAAACCTGGGAACTGCACCCCGCAGCAGCACCCGCGACCATCAGTATGGCGCAGCCTCGCGCCAGATTGCGACCGCTTGTCTTCAAAACACTGAGTTGCATCGCACTAACCCGCACATACCCGGTACAAACTAGGCATGATTAAAGCGCGTTAATGTTACTCGACGGTTAACCCCATGGAATCCGGCGCAATTTTTCTTAAAATATTAGAGAGCGAGCCCAGGGGAGATTTTCAGGTCATGCCGGCCGGGGTCGAAGACGCACCCGACGCGGCGCGGCCTGAACATCGACAGACGCGCTAGATGATAGCGGCGACACCGCGCAGGATCGGCTGCAGGCGAACGAGGCCGATGTCTTCACGCTCGAAGCGGCTGCCGACCTTGGTCAGCTTGGCCAGCACCTGTTCGCCCTCTTCGGGGCCGATCGGAGCGATGACGATACCGCCGCTCGACAATTGGTCGAGCAGGAAGCGCGGCAGGCTGTCGAAGGCAGTCCAGGCGACGATACGGTCAAATGGCCCTTCATTCGGCAGCCCGCCGGAACCATCGGCGTGGCGCACGATCACATTGCCGATGCCGAGCGCCTCGAAGCGCTGCCGCGCCTGCTCGGCGAGCGTCTTGTAGCGATCGGTGGTGATGACCCGCGCCGCCAGCCGCGACATCACCGCCGACGTGTAGCCCGAGCCGGTGCCGATCTCGAGCACGCGGTTGCCCTGCTCGATAGCGAGCGCCGCGATCACCGCCGCCTGCATGTCGGCACCTTCGATCGCCTCGCCGCATTCGATCGGCAGCATACGGTCCGACCAGGCGATCTGATGGAACTGGGCCGCCAGGAAGCCGCGCCGCGGCGTCGCCTCGAAGGCCGCGATCAGCGCCTTCGGCACAGTCCCCCGGCCGCGCAGACGCAGCAGAAAGGCGGCAAAACCTTCGCGGTCATCGATCCCCTGATTCATGCAAGCGCCTTGCTCAATTGGTCACGGATTTCATGCGCGGTCAGATCGAGCTGCAGCGGCGTCACCGACACCAGCCTGTTGCGCAAGGCGTAGAGATCGGTGCCTTGCTTGCCCTCGACCGGCTCGCGGCCGAAGCGCAGCCAGTAGTATGGCAGGCCGCGCCCGTCGCGGCGCTCGTCGACCCACAGGGAGTGCACGAGCTTGCCTTGCGTGGTGACCACCGTGCCGGCGACCTCTTCGGGCGTGCAATTGGGAAAATTGACGTTGAGCAGCACGCCGTCCGGCAACGGCGTCGCGACCAGCTTCTTCAGCAGCGCCGGCGCCAGCACCTCTGTCGTCTCGTAGGGCACGACGCGATCTTCGCCGACATAGCTGTAGCCCTGGCTGAGCGCGATCGAGCGGATACCGAGCAGCGCGCCTTCCATGGCGCCGGCGACGGTGCCCGAATAGGTGACGTCATCGGCGATATTGGCGCCCGAATTGATGCCGGACAGGATCAGGTCGGGTGCGCCAGGCAGGATTTTCTTGACGCCCATGATGACGCAATCCGTCGGCGTGCCGCGCACGGCAAAATGCTTCTCGCCGATCTTGCGCAGCCGCAGCGGCTCCGAGATCGACAGCGAATGCGCGTAGCCGGACTGGTCCTGCTCGGGCGCCACCACCCAGACATCGTCGGACAGCGTGCGCGCGACGCGTTCGAGCGACGCCAGGCCCTCGGCATGAATGCCGTCGTCATTGGTCAGGAGGATACGCATTATTTCGCTTCGATCTTTTCCAGGCCGCCCATGTAAGGCCGCAGCACTTCAGGAATGGTTACGCTGCCATCCTCGTTCTGGTAGTTTTCGATGACGGCGATGAGCGCGCGGCCAATGGCTGTGCCCGAGCCGTTGAGGGTGTGGACGAAGCGGTTGCCCTTGCCGTCTTTGTCCTTGTAGCGGGCGTCCATGCGGCGCGCCTGGAAATCGCCGCACACCGAGCAGGACGAGATCTCGCGATAGGCGTTCTGGCCGGGCAACCAGACCTCGATATCGTAGGTCTTGCGCGCGCCAAACCCCATGTCGCCGGTGCACAGCGTCATGGTGCGGAACGGCAGGCCGAGCCGCTTCAGCACTTCCTCGGCGCATTGCGTCATCCGCTCGTGCTCGGCAAGTGACGAATCCTGATCGGTGATCGACACCAGCTCGACCTTGTAGAACTGATGCTGGCGCAGCATGCCGCGCGTGTCGCGCCCGGCCGAACCCGCTTCCGAGCGGAAGCACGGCGTCAGCGCGGTATAGCGCAGCGGCAGTTTTTCATGCGCGGTGATTTCTTCACGCACAAGGTTGGTGAGTGGGACCTCGGCGGTGGGAATCAGGCCAAGCCTGCCCTCCCCGTGCGGCGCGAAGAACAGATCTTCCTCGAACTTCGGCAATTGGTTGGTGCCGAACAGAACATCGTCCTTGACCATCAACGGCGGGATGACTTCTTCGTAGCCATGTTCGGTCGTATGCAGGTCCAGCATGAACTGGCCGAGCGCACGTTCCATCCGGGCCAGTCCGCTTTTCAGCACCGTAAAGCGCGAGCCCGACAGCTTTGCCGCGCGCTCGAAATCCATCATGCCGAGCGCTTCGCCGATCTCAAAGTGCTCCTTCACCCAGTTCGGCCGCGTCGGCACCTTGCCGACGATGTGCTTGACGACATTGTCATGCTCGTCCTTGCCGACAGGCACGTCGTCAAATGGTACGTTGGGCAGCACCGCCAGCGCATCGTTCAGCGCCTTGTCGAGCTCGCGTTCGCGCGCCTCGCCGTTCTGGATGAAGACCTTGATCTCCCCGACTTCGGATTTCAGCGTCTCGGCCAGGGCGGCATCGCCCGAACGCATGGCGTTGCCGATCTCCTTCGACGCGGCATTGCGGCGCTCTTGCTTGGTCTGCAGCTCGGTGACGTGCTCGCGCCGGGCCTCGTCCGAGGCGATCAGCCCGTCGACCATGGACTGCGCCTCACCGGCCGACCACGAGCGCTTCACCAGCGCCTCGACAAGGGCCTTCGGGTTGTCGCGAATCCATTTGATGTCAAGCATGGTTTGAAACGCTCCTGGGTAGCATGTCGCCCAAAAGTGCACAGCGATTTGGGACAACGACATGCTCAAAACAAAACTGAAACGCATCGCTTTGAGCGCGATGCGTTTCAGCCAGAGGGCGTAAACCGCATCCGGGATCGATGCAAGAGGACGGGGCGACGACTGTGTTTTTCCGCCGCTGCAGCCGCTCTGTCGCCTATGAGGAGGCAGGTGCCGGGGGCTCGTCCGGTGCTTTGTCCGCCACCTCTTCCGCCGCGTCCTGCTTTTCGCGTGCCACGCGCTGCTTTTCCCGATCGCGCTCGATCAGCCGGGCAGCCCAGATGGACACCTCGTAGAGAAGGATGGTCGGGATGGCCAGGCCGATCTGACTCATCGGATCGGGCGGCGTCAGTATCGCCGCGACGACGAAGGCAATGACGATCGCCCATTTGCGCTTCTCGGCCAGTCCCTTGGACGAGAGCATGCCGACCCGTGTCATCAGGCTGGTCACCACCGGCAGCTGGAACACCAGGCCGAAGGAGAAGATCAGCGTCATGATCAGGCTGAGATATTCCGACACTTTCGGCAGCAGCGAAATCTGCACCTGATCGTCGGTGCCGGCCTGCTGCATGGCGAGGAAGAACCACATCACCATCGGCGTGAAGAAGAAATAGACCAGCGATGCGCCCATCAGGAACAGGATCGGCGATGCGATCAGGAACGGCAGGAAGGCGTTGCGCTCGTTCTTGTACAGGCCGGGCGCGATGAACTTGTAGATCTGCGTGGCGATCAGCGGAAAGGCGATCACCATGCCGCCGAACATGGCGAGCTTGACCTGGGTGAAGAAGAATTCCTGCGGCGCCGTGTAGATCAGCTCGACCTTGTGCGGATCGAGCCCTGCCCATTGCGTCGCCCATTTGAACGGCACGACCAGGAGGTTGAACAGTTTCTTGGCGAAGAAGAAACAGACCAGGAAGGCAACGAAGAAGCCGCCCAGCGACCAGATCAGCCGCCGGCGCAACTCGATCAGATGCTCCATCAGCGGCGCCGACGATTTCTCGATCTCGTCCTTTTCGGTGTCCGAAACGCTCACTTGGCGGCTCCAGCCGTCTTCTTGGCCACCGGCTTCTTCACCGCTGCAAGCTTCGGTTCGGCTTTCGCCCCCATCTTGGTCGCTACAGTCTTGGTCGCCACGGCTTTGGCCGCGACAGCCTTGGCCTCAGCGGGCGTCTTGGCCCTGGGCGCTTCAGGCTGTGCCGCCGTCATGGCCTTCGCCTGCGTCTTGGACGCAGACGCTGCCTTCGCGGCAACCTTTGCACCATTTGCCGAAGCTTTTGCAGCCGGCGTCGCTTTTGCCGGCGCAGGCTTGGTTGGTTTCTTCGCCGCCGACGCCTTCGGCGCCGCAACGCGTTCCGCCGGCGCCGACGAGGTCACCACCGATTCGTCGGTCATTGCCGGAAAAACCGGCGCTGCTGGCGCTGCTTCCGGCCCGTTGACGCCAGGCATGGTCGTTGCACCGTTCTTCAACGGCTCGGCCGCTTGCGGGGTCGAAGCGACAGAGCTTGCCGGATCGGCTGCCGGCTTCGGCTTCATCGCCGCATCGACGCCGGAGCGAACGTCGGCCGCGGCCTGTTCGAACGGATTGAGCTGCTTCCTGATCTCAGCCATCGGGCTCATGCCTCTGAGCTCGTCGACGGACTTCTTGACGTCGTCGAGCTCGGCTTCCTTCAGCGCCTCGTTGAACTGTTTCTGGAAATCGGACGCCATGGCGCGCAGCTTCGCCGTCGTGCGGCCGAAGGTGCGCAGCATATTGGGCAAATCCTTGGGTCCGACGACCACGATCATGACGATCGCGATGACCAGCATTTCGGTCCAGCCGACTTCAAACATGGCACTCTGTTCCGACTAGAACCTTGGGCTCAGCTCTTGCTGGCTTTTTCCTTCGCGGCCGCAACGGTCTCGTCGGCACGATGTTCGACGGTGCGCTTGTCTTCGGCAACCTCGTCGTCGGCCATGCCCTTCTTGAAGCTCTTGATACCCTTGGCCATATCGCCCATCAGCTCGGGAATCTTGCCGCGGCCGAACACCAAAAGCACGATCACCAGCACGATCAGCCAATGCCAAATCGAAAATGAACCCATAGCAAATCTCTCTCGAATGTTTTCCCTGGCGATGATCTATGCGTTTTCGCGTTGGGATTCAAACACAACTGCGACAGAGTTTATGAAAGGGTGACGGATGTCACGCATTTTCGACGGGAACGCCCGCTACGAATCCGCGCATCCTCATCAAGTTGGCCGCCAATGCCAGTCAATCTTCCGTGACGCGCGGCGTCAGCAGGCCGAGTTCCTCGAGATCGATGTCGGTCAGCGCATCCTCGTCGTCGGTCAATGCGTCGGGATCGGCCGGCGGCTGCGGAATGGAGAAATTCGACGGCATGCGGCCCGAAAGCAGTCCAGCCCCCTTCAGTTCCTCCATGCCAGGAAGATCGCGAATCTCTTCCAGCGCGAAATGGTCGAGGAAGGTCTCCGTCGTACCGTAGGTCACAGGGCGTCCGGGCGTCTTTCGCCGGCCGCGCATGCGCACCCATTCCGTTTCCAGCAGCGTGTCGAGCGTACCTTTCGAGGTTTCGACGCCGCGGATGTCCTCGATCTCGGCACGCGTCACCGGCTGGTGATAGGCAATGATCGCCAGCACTTCGAGAGCCGCGCGGGAGAGCTTCCTTTGCTGGACGGTATCGCGGCTCATCAGGAAAGCCAGGTCGCCGGCGGTGCGGAACGCCCAGGCGTCGCCGACACGCACCAGATTGACGCCGCGCCGCGCATAGATCTGCTGCAGCTCGGCCATGGCCAGGGCAATGTTGATGCCGTCAGGGAGGCGTGCCGCAAGCTGCTTTTCGCTGACGGGTTCGGCGCTGGCGAACACGATCGCCTCGGCCATGCGCACGGCCTCGGCCAGATACAGCCGCTCGGCCGGGTTCTGTAGCTGCTCGGCCGGATCCCGGGAAAGCGACTCCTCTTCGGGTGCATCGCCGACCTTGAACGGGATAACCGAAGCGTTGGCGCGTTCGCTCATGATGCCACCTCGACTGCCTTGATTGCCTGCGTGCGCCCGCGCAGGTAGATCGGCGCGAACGTCTGATCCTGCCGCACGTCCATCGTGCCGTCGCGCACCAGTTCCAATGTTGCCGCAAAAGAACTGGCGATTGCCGTGCGCCGCTCCTCGGGGCTGGTCATGTATGCGATCAGAAAACTTTCCAGCGCCGTCCAGTCCCTTGCAGCCCCGACCAGGCGGGTCAGGATGTCGCGCGCATCCTTGAGCGACCAGACACCGCGCCTGGCGATCGTCACATTGTTGATCGCCTGCTTCTGGCGTTGCTGGGCATAGGCGGTCAAGAGATCGTAGAGCGAGGCCGAATAGGCGTTACGCTTTTCGACGATGACCATTTCCGGCATGCCGCGCGCGAACACATCACGGCCGAGCCGGTTGCGGTTGACCAGACGCGCCGAGGCGTCGCGCATGGCTTCCAGCCGCTTCAGGCGGAACTGCAGCACCGCCGCCAGTTCCTCACCGCTTTCGCCCTCGTCGCCGGGTTGCTTGGGGATCAGGAGCTTGGACTTGAGGAAGGCCAGCCACGCCGCCATCACCAGATAGTCGGCGGCAAGCTCCAGCCTGAGCGCCCTCGCCGTCTCGACAAAGGTCAGATATTGCTCGACCAGCGCCAGGATCGAAATGCGAGCCAGATCGACCTTCTGGGTGCGGGCAAGATGCAGCAGAAGATCGAGCGGACCTTCGAAGCCGGCCACGTCGACAACCAGCGACGGGTCGCCGGTAACGCGTGAATCGTCATTCTCGGCCCACAGACGGTCCATCGGTGCGGCCTTCGAGGCCTTGCTTTCCAATGTCTCCGCCACTCCGTCACTTTCCCTTTGCTATGCCACCGCATCGAAGTAGGTGGCGAATTCGGCACGTATTTCGGTTTCTTCGACCGTGTCACGGTTCTTTATATAGGCCAGCGCCCGCTTGGCGCGCTCCAACGACGTGCCCTCAAGCCCCGTGGTACGCGATGCGATGCCGGCCATCTCCTCGAAAACGCCGTTGCAGTGAAGGACCAGATCGCAGCCCGCCGCAAGGATCGATGCCGCCTTTGTCGGGAAATCCCCAGAAAGTGCCTTCATCGAGGTGTCGTCGCTCATCAGCAGCCCGTCGAAGCCGATTTCGCGCCGGATGATCTCGTCGATGACCTTGCCGGAGGTGGTCGCCGGATTGTTGGGGTCGATCGCGCTGTAGACGACATGGGCCGTCATCGCCATCGGCAGATGGCTAAGCTCCTTGAACGGGGTGAAATCATGCCGCTGCAGATCGCTGAGCGAGGCATTGACCACCGGCAGTTCGAAATGCGTGTCGGCAAAGGCACGTCCATGGCCCGGGATATGCTTCATGACCGGCAGCACGCCGCCCGACATCAGCCCTTCCGCGGCTGCGCGGCCGAGCTCGATCACCGGTCGCGGATCCTTGCCATAGGCCCGCGCGCCGATGACATCGCTGGCGCCTTCGATCGGCACGTCGAGCACCGGCAGGCAATCGGCTGTGATGCCGTAGCGCAGCAGGTCGAAGGCATGCAGCCGCGCCATCAACCAGGCCGCTCGGGCGCCGGCATCATGATCGTCGCGCCACAGCGCGCCGAGCGCGCCGCCGGCGGGATAGTTCGGTGCCAGCGGCGGTCGCAAGCGCTGCACACGGCCGCCTTCCTGATCGATGAACACCAGCGCGTCCGGACGCCCTATGCAGTCCCGCATCTCGGCGACCAGATCGCGGATCTGTTCGGTCTCGCCAATGTTGCGCGCAAACAGGATGAAGGCCCACGGGCATTCATTGCGATAGAAATTGATTTCTTCGCGGGTAAGCGATTTCCCGGCACAGCCGAGGATCATGGATTTTGATTCGGTCATGTCGGCAGTTTAGGGCTTTGTGCGATCAAAGGGAATCGCCAGGGACTCATCCGGGATAACGCCGGATCTGCTTTCCCCATGAAAAAAGCCGGCGCGGTGGACCGCGCCGGCTTTTGATGGTTGGCCCCGGCTTTAGCGCGAGACGAAGCAGTTGCCGCCGGCGGCCTTGTAGCTGGTGCACAAATTGATCGCGTCATTGCGTGACTGGGCCGGAACGCGCACGCGGTAGAACGTGCCTTTTCCGGCGATCTCGGCCTTGACGATGTTGGCGGTACGCCCGGCAAGCACACTGCCATAGCGGCGCTGCAGATCCTGATAGCTGGACTGGGCGCTTTCGACGGTCGGCTGCGAGGCGATCTGCATCGACCACGAGCCACCGCCGGCCGCGGTCGATGCGGGATCTATGGACGCAACCTGATCGGGCTTGACCTCGCCGACAACATCGACCGGCTGGTCGGACGGACGCTGCGGCGCGAGCGGAACCTTTGCCGGCGTGTTCGCCGATTGGGCCTCGGCTTTCGGCTTGGCGACCGGCTTGAGGGCCGGCTCGTCGTCCGCCTGGGCGGCGGCAGGCGCCACGGTGCCGGTCTGGTCCGCGTCGGCTTGCGCCGCCGGAGCAACATGCTGCGGCGCCGGATCGACCGGCTCGGTGGCGGCCACTAGCGGCGCGGCGGGCGCTGCCGGATCTTCACGCGGCACCAGCGAACCGTCCGACTTGACCACCATGGTCCTCACCTTGCGCGGCGCAACGGCGACGACATCGGCATTGGTGCCCTTGTCGGCATCCTGCAGCACCTGCGCAATGCGGTCCTCGGACTTGGGCGCGGGCGCCGTATTGTCGGCAGAAGCGTTGTCGGCCGAAGCGGCGCCGGCCATCGGCGCGGCATTGCCGACATCGGTTCCAGCGGCGGCTGCATTCTGGTCCGGCGAAAGGTCGATGGCGCGGGCCGGATCTTTCGCCTGGACGTCCACCGGCTCTTCGACGTTGGTGACCAGCTTTTCCTGGACCGGCTCGGCTGGCTTGGCGCCCCTGACCGCGTCGTAGACCTTGTTGTCCTGATTGGGCACCACGGCGCCGCCCGGATTCTCCGGCTTGACCTTGATCGGCGCGTTGTCGGCCTTGACGATGACAGGCGCTTCGCTGCCGCCCTTGCCGCCAAAGGACAGCGCAAAGGCCCCGAGACCGCCTGCGACCGCGACCGCGCCGACAATCGCGGCGATGAACAGTCCGCGTCCGCGCGTCGGCCTCCCGGCCTCACGCTCGCCGAGACCCGGAACAGCCATAGCCTCGTCGAGTTCGGGATCGTAGTCGAGTTCATCGACAGTAAAATCATCGGCTTGCGAAACCGGCTGGCTCCCTGGCAGGCCGTCGAGGTCGAAGCCGTAGGCGTCGGCAT
>NZ_RZTE01000022.1:26391-38437 GCF_003997415.1 Mesorhizobium sp. M7A.F.Ca.MR.245.00.0.0
GCGCCGCCGCGCGGGCGGACAAGTCCATCGGCCGCGCGGCATAGGTCCGCGCTTCCGGCTCATAGCCCGGCTTGACCCCGTCATAGCCCGGCTTGACCCCGTCATAGCCCGGCTTGACCCCGTCATATGCCGGCTTGAGGCTGTCATAGCCCGGCTTGAAGCCCGCGGCATAGGAGTCATCATCGTAAGACGCGCTGGCCACATTGCTCGTGGGAACAGGAGCGACCTCCACCGCGTTCATCTCGGAGAGAAGGCTGGAGAACTCCGCATCGAGATCGTCGTAGCCAGACGACGCCGGCTGGTCTTCCTCGAAGTGCAGTTCGGGAATATCGAGATCGTCGGCCAGCGCGACGACACGCTCGGGTACATCGACCGTTTCGACGTCGGGCATGTCTTCGTAATGCGCAGGCTGGCGCGATTGGGGCGCCGACACCGGGGCAGCGGGAGCCACCGCCTCGACCGGCTCGGACGAACGGTAGGACGTCATGGCGGCGACTGCCGGCGCGGCGGCCACGGATGCCACCGAAGCGGCCGGCTGAGCAAACGCAGGCTGAGCACTGAATGACGGCTGCTGCGGAACCGGCGTCACGCGGCTCCACGAACGCGTCGGCTCTGCCGGTTGGGAACGCTCCGCAAGCCAATCGAGAGAATCCGCCGAATTGTCCCGGTCAGCGGCTTCGTCACGCGGATCAAAATCCTTGGGCAAAGCCGCGTCGAACGCATCATCGTCGAAATCGACATCGGCAGCCGTGTGCCAAGTCGTATCCTGGAGTTCATCAAGCATAAGGTCGTCAATATCCGCATCGGCCGCTTGGGCCGTGCCAACATGCCGGTCCTGCTCAGGCGCGGGTTCGTCAAGATCCCAGTCGAGGTCGCCGACAAGATCGGCCGGTTCCTCGGCGGGCTCGGCAACAGGCGGCAGGGCGGCGACAGCCGGCTGAGCCGTGACGGGCTCACTGGCCACCGGCGCCGTGCGCGCCGTCATGGCACCCAGCAGCGCATTCAACTCGTCTTCCAGGCTCCGTTCGTCCGCGGCCGGGGCATGCGCCGCCGGCGCAACATGAGCCTCTGGCGCCGCCGGCTGGACCGTAGCGGCAGCAACCTCGGCGACCGGCTCTTCGGCCGTTTCGGCAAACGCGTCGTCCAAACTTAGGTCGAAAGCATCGTCCGACATGCCTTCAGGGATGGGAATATCGCCGTTCGCGTCAGTGATATCGACAAGCGCATCATGCGCGTGCGGCTCGTCGAAGGCATTCGGCTCATCCGCGCGAACGTCGAAATCCATGTCGACATCAGCCATCGCGTCGTCGAAATGGCCGGCAAAGCTCTCATCGGAGATTGCATGCCCGTCACGCGCCGCCTGCTCCGGCATGGGATACTCGACGGGCTCGGCGGCCATGAATGACTGTTCGGCCGCCGAATGGTCGTCGAGCACCAGCTCGTCTTCAAGCGAGACTGCCACCGCATCGTCGAATTCGTCATCGGAGGCAACTGGCTCGATAGAAGCAGGCGTGTCGGCAACGGCGTACTGGGCCTCTTCAGCGTACTGGGCCTCTTCGGCTTCCTCATCGATCCGGAGATCCTGGTCGAGCGAAATGGCCAGCTCGTCCGCCATCGAATGATCGTCCTCGAAGGGAGAGACGTCCTCAAGCGAACCGGCGACGGCATCGTCAAAATCAGATGCGAAAGCCGGCTCGACGGACGGCGCCGCTTCAGCTGCGACCGCATGGCTGGCGCCGGCGACGTGATCGTCTATCTCAGCCATGTCCAGTTGGAAATCGTCGTCGAGCGACACCGAAAGCTCATCGTCCATCGCGCTGGCGTCAGCCGCTTCGAATGCCGGCTCATGCACGAAGGTCGGCTCATGAGCCTGAACAACCGGAGCGGCGTCGCTGTCGTCAGCGCCGAACTCGCCCATCATTTCTTTCTCGAGATCGATATCGAAATCGCCCTCTTCGAGCCCGTGATCGGCGGCTGGGGCCTGCGGCTGGGCGGGCGATTGCGGCCTGACCGGCTGGCGCGGGTCGAATCCCATGATCCTGGTCAGTTCCGCGAACGGATCATCGTCAGCGATGTCGTTGTTGTCGGCTACTCTCAGCTGGGTTCTGTCTGCCATTATTGTTCCCGAACTCGCACTCATTCGGACGCCATGGACGTCGCGTAGGGTTGGCCCTTACCAGCGCAATGTGGGCAAAAGGTGACAGGTTATTTAGTCAAACCTAACGCATTTCGGTGGGCGCGGCGGCTCCGATCAACGTCAGGCCGGACGTCAAAACGTCCGAAACAGCCTGCACCAGCCCTAGTCTGGCATGCGTCAATTGTCGGTCGTTAACCTTAACAAAACGTAAGTCCGGATTATCCGTGCCACGGTTCCAGTGTCCGTGGAAGCTGGAAGCCAGATCATAGAGGTAAAATGCCAGCCGATGCGGCTCGAGCGCAAGGGCGGCGGACTCGATCAGCCGCGGGTATTCGGCAAGCTTGCGGATCAGGCCGATCTCGCCCTCGTCGGTCAGCAATGCCGCGGCCGACGCCAGGCTGTTGCGGTCGAAATTGGCTTCGCCCAGTTGCTCGCTCGCCTGCCGGAACACCGAATGACAGCGCGCCGAGGCGTACTGGACATAGAACACCGGATTGTCCTTGGACTGCTCGGTCACCTTGGCGAAATCGAAATCCAGCGGCGCATCGTTCTTGCGGTAGAGCATCATGAAGCGGATCGCGTCGCGGCCGACCTCCTCCACCACTTCGCGCAGCGTCACGAAATCGCCCGACCGCTTCGACATGCGCACCGGTTCGCCCTCGCGAAACAGCTTGACCAGATTGCACAGCAGGACAGTGAGCTTCACCTCGTCGCCGGCAATCGCCCGCGCCAGGGCCTCCAGCCGCTTTACGTAGCCGCCATGGTCGGCGCCGAGCACATAGATCAGGTCGACGAAGCCGCGATCGACCTTATCCTTTAGATAGGCGACGTCGCCTGCGAAATAGGTGAACGAGCCATCGGACTTGACCAGCGCCCGGTCCATGTCGTCGCCGACCGCGGTCGAGCGGAACAGCGTCTGCTCGCGGTCCTCCCAATCGTCGGGTTTCTCGCCCTTGGGCGGCGGCAGCTTGCCCTTGTAGATATGGCCCTTCAGCGTCAAATCGTTGATCGCCGAGCGGATCTTCCTGGCATTGTCGGCATGCAGCGTGCGCTCGGAGAAGAACACGTCGTGATGCACGTTGAGCATCGCCAGGTCCTCGCGGATCATCGCCATCATCGCATCGATGGTGCGATCCTTGACGATGGCGAGCGCCTCGTCATCGGGCATCTGCAGAAGCGAGCGGCCGTATTCCGCGACCAGCGCCTGGCCGACGGGCACCAGGTAATCGCCGGGATAGAGACCGGCGGGTATTTCGCCGATATCGTCGCCCAGCGCTTCGCGGTAGCGCAGGAATGCGGAACGGCCGAGCACGTCGATCTGCGAGCCGGCGTCGTTAATGACATATTCCTTGGTCACGTCGTAGCCGGCGAAGGCCATCAGATTGGCAAGCGCGTCGCCGACGACAGCACCCCGGCAATGGCCGACATGCATCGGCCCGGTCGGATTGGCCGAGACATATTCGACATTGGTCTTCCTGCCGCCGCCAACCGTCGAGCGGCCATAGCTGCGGCCCTCGCCGAGCAGTGCGGTCAGATGTGCCTGCCAGAAGCCGTCCTTCAGCCTGAGATTGACGAAACCGGGCCCGGCCACTTCCGTCGCCGCGACATCCTTGTCGTCACGCAGCGCCTGCGCCAGTCTTTCGGCCAGCGCGCGCGGGTTCTGGCCGGTCGGCTTGGCCAGCACCATCGCCGCATTGGTCGCCAGGTCGCCGTGGCTGGCGTCGCGCGGCGGCTCGACGGCAATGCGCGACAGGTCAGGCGAAACGCCGTCTTTGTCTTTCAGATCAAGCGCTTCGACGGCTTTTATGATTCGCGCGGTGAAATCGGCGAAGATGTTCATTTGTGTGACTCTGGGGTCTGGCTCTGGCGGCTTTGCAGCGAATCCGGCTCGTTGGCCGGCAAAATCGAGCCCGCCCTAGCCCAATTCAGGCGTATGGTCAAACAAACGCCGGTGTTCCTTGAGCGCGTAGGTGTCGGTCATACCCGCCAGGAAGTCGGCGACGCTGCGCGCCTTGATGCGGTCGTCGGCCCGATCCAGCCCCTCGCGCCAGCCGTCCGGCATGGCGCGCGGATCGGCGAAATAGGCGTCGAACAGATTTTTGACGATCTGCTCGGCGTCCGCGCGCACCCGCATGACCTCCGCGTGCCGGTAGAGGTGCTTGTACAGGAAGGCCTTCAGTTCTTTCTCCAAGGCAGCCATTTCGGCCGAGAATACCACCATCGTCTCGCCAGCTGCCCTCACCGCATCGGCGCTCCGCGGCCTGATGCGATCGAGATTGGCGGTCGTGGACTTGATCACGTCCTCGACCATGGCGGTTATCTGCCGCCGCATCAGCTCGTGGCCGGTGCGCACATCATCGAGGGAGTGATAACGTGAGCGAACGCCTTTCAGGATCGTTCCCGGCAGCGAAACCTCCTCCAGCATGTCCAGCGTCAGCAGCCCTGCCCTCAAACCGTCATCGATGTCATGCGTGTTGTAGGCGATATCGTCGGCGATCGCCGCGCACTGCGCCTCGATGCCGGCGAACCGGTCGAGTTCGAGATCGTGCAGTTCAGAGTAATCACGGATCGCCTGCGGCACCGGCCCTTTCAGACCCTTGCCGTTGGCGTCCGTCAGCGGCCCGTTGTGCTTGACCAGGCCTTCCAGCGTTTCCCAGGTCAGGTTCAGCCCATCGAACTCGGCGTAGCGCGCCTCCAGCCTCGTCACGATGCGCAGCGATTGCGCGTTGTGGTCGAAGCCGCCCCAGGTAACCATCTTCTCGTTCAGCGCGTCCTCGCCGGTGTGGCCGAAGGGCGTGTGGCCGAAATCATGCACCAGCGCCACCGCCTCGGCCAGATCCTCGTCGCCGCGCAGCGCCCGTGCCAGGGCGCGCGCGATCTGCGCCACTTCGATCGAATGGGTCAGCCGGGTGCGATAATGGTCGCCTTCATGCGCGATGAAGACCTGCGTCTTGTGCTTGAGCCGCCGGAACGCCGTCGAATGGATGATGCGGTCACGGTCACGCTGGAATGGCGTGCGCGTCGGGCTTTCCACCTCGTCGAACAGCCGTCCGCGCGACTTTGCCGGATCGCAGGCATAGGCGGCGCGCGGCCGATAGCCGAATCCGATGTCGCCCAACTCGTTGGTCATGGCTGATGCTGCCGCAATTGACTTAGCCAGGTTGACTTGGCCCCTCGCGCTTCATACCTATCATGTGAAACCGAAAGCAAGGTGACGCCCATGGGCGCTGATGCCAAGACTGCCATGAAAGTCGATGTGACCGAGGCTGCCGCCAGGCGGATCGCCAGGATTGTCTCGAACGAGGCCGGCAAGACGGCGCTGCGCGTGTCGGTCGAAGGCGGCGGCTGCTCAGGCTTCTCCTACAAGTTCGATCTGGTCGATACGCGCAATGACGACGACGTCGCCATCGAGAAGGACGGCGCCACCGTGCTGATCGATGACCTGTCGCTGGTCTATATGGGCGGCTCTGTGATCGATTTCGTCGACGATCTGATGGGCCAGTCGTTCCAGATCCGCAACCCGAACGCCGTCGCCTCCTGCGGCTGCGGCACGAGTTTCTCCATATAGAATGCCTGCCATTGGTGCGATCCGTCAGATCGCGCTGTCGGCTGGCCGTGATCTCGACACCACGCTGGCTTTCTGGCGCGACGTGCTCGGCATGGCGGTTCATGCGCGCTTCGATCCGCCGGGCATCGCCTTCATCATGGCCGGCGATATCAGGCTGCTGTTCACTGACGGCATACCGGCCGGAACCGTCTATCTCGACATATCCGGCCTCGATGACTTCCATGCCTCTGCGGTCGCGGCAGGCGTACCCTTCACCGCGCCGCCAACACTTGTCCATCGCGACACGGAGGGCCAGTTCGGTCCAGCGGGGGAAAGCGAATGGATGGCCTTCCTAAAGGACCCGGCTGGCAATACGATTGGCCTCGTCGAACGCCATCCGCCGCAAGAATCCAACTGAACAGCATCGAGACCGCCATGAAAATCGTCACCTGGAACATCAACGGTGTCCGCGCCCGCATTGGCAATCTCACCCATTGGCTGACCGAGAGCGCACCCGACATCGTCTGCCTGCAGGAGATCAAGACCGTCGACGAGCAATTCCCGCGCGCCGAGATCGAGGCGCTTGGCTACAATGTCGAAACCCATGGCCAAAAGGGTTTCAACGGCGTCGCCCTGTTGTCGAAGCTGCGCTTCGACGAAGTCATCCGGGGCCTGCCCGGCGACGATGCCGATGAACAGGCGCGTTTCATCGAAGGCGTTTTCTCAACCGACAAGGGTGCCTTGCGCGTCGCCTCGCTCTATCTGCCGAACGGCAATCCAATCGATGACGAGAAGAAGTTTCCTTACAAGCTGTCCTGGATGGCGCGGCTGGAGCGCTGGGCCGAAGAACGGCTGAGACTTGAGGAGGCCCTGGTGCTCGCCGGCGACTACAACGTGATTCCCGAGCGGATCGACGCGCGGTTTCCGGAGAACTGGCTGGGCGACGCGCTGTTCCAGCCGCAGACGCGACAAGCCTTCCGCCGGCTGCTCAACCTTGGTTTCACCGAGGCGGTGCGCGCGGTCACCGACGCGCACGACACCTACACGTTCTGGGACTATCAGGCCGGCGCCTGGCAGAAGAACAACGGCATCCGCATCGACCACCTGCTTTTGTCGCCGGAAGCCGCCAACCGGTTTTCTTCCGCGTCGATCGAAAAGCACGTGCGCGCCTGGGAAAAACCGTCCGATCACGTCCCCGTGGCGATCGATCTCGCGCTTCAGCCGGCCTGAGAGAACCCTCGCCGGGCACGCAGGCGCTGGACCTCATATCGCCACATTTCGCGCCGTTCATTGCGGTCCAGCATGGCGGCTGGGGTTCCATGAGCGCACGATTTCATCTTTGTCCGATCGGCCTGGCATTTGCCATGGCCGCTCCCGGTGCGGCATTTGCCGACCAGGAATGCCTGGCCAATGGAAAATCCTACCAGCTTGGCCAGGTCGCCTGCCTGACGGTGGCCGAGCAGAGCCATCTGGCCCGCTGCGACATGGTGCTCAACAACACATCATGGACGAAGATCGGGGATAGCTGCCCGGAAAACACCGTGGCGCCACACCCCCATGTCACGCCGATCTCGATGCCGGCGCCCAGCATGGTGCCGACGGAGCCGATCGAGAACTGATCGCGATCGAAAATCGAGTGCTGCTGGTGAAGCTGACGCAGCCGCGAGACTACTGGTCCGCGTTGTTGCCCTTGGTGAGGATATCATCGGCCAGCGAGATTGCGGTGCGGCGGTCGGCCTCGCCGGCGGTGGCGAATGCCTCTTCCTGCATGCCGCGGATCCAGGGCTGGTCAGCCGGCGAAGCGCGTTCGAGCGCTGCCGTCATCATCGCCAGGCCGCGAACGATCTTGCCGCTCTGGAACAACAAATGGCCCAGTGTCGCCTGGGCGCCGGCATGGCCTTTCTCGGCGGCGAGTTGGAACCAGCGCCCGGCCTGCTTGACACTGGCCTTCACGCCGCCCTCGCCCTTCAAGAACATCTGCCCCATCTCGAACTGCGCGTTCGGATTGCGGTAGTTGGCGGCGGCGCGCATGTAATATTCCTGGGCCGCCACCTCGTTCTCGGCGACCGGGCTGCCGGGAATGCCCGTGCGCAAATAGTCGCCAAGCGCCACCAGCGCGTCGGAGACATAGCTTTCCTCAGGCGAGCCGGGCTCGACGTCCTGGTCGACGATCTCGGAGAAGAACTTGAACGCCTCATAGTCGTCGCGCGCCACGCCATCGCCCTCGGCATACATGCGGGCAAGCTTCCAGGTGGCACCGATCTGGCCGTTTTCGGCAGCGTATTTATAGGCCTCGGCAGCCTGTTCCTTGTGGCCGTTCTTGTAGGCGGAGAAGCCGAACTGGAAGACCGCCCAGGGGCTGGATTGCGGCTTCACCCCGGTCTTGTCGTCGAACACCTTGTCGTCGAAGGCCATGGCCTGGCCCACGGCGCCAAAGGTCGCGCCAAATGTGGCGGCCACGACCAGTGCCGAAAAGACAGACGACCTCAACAACTCAGATGTCCGCATAACAGTGTGTTTCTTTCGCACCGCCCGGATGGGTCACCGCGCCATCGCGCGCCGGCCCTACCGTCTGTGCATATTTCCATATCGCGCCCGACTGATAGTCGGTCGCGCGCGCCTTCCACGTCTTTGCCCTCGCCGCCAGTTCGCTATCGGACAACGCCACGTCGATCGTGCCGCTCACCGCGTCGATCGAGATCACGTCACCATCCCTGAGCAGTCCGATCGGGCCGCCCACGGCTGCCTCGGGGCCGACATGGCCGATGCAGAAACCGCGCGTCGCGCCCGAGAAGCGCCCGTCGGTGATCAGCGCCACCTTGCCGCCCATGCCCTGGCCGTATAGCGCTGCCGTCGTCGACAGCATCTCGCGCATGCCGGGGCCGCCGCGCGGCCCTTCGTAGCGGATGACGAGAACCTCGCCTTCCCTGTAGTTGCGATGCGTCACCGCCTCGAAACATTCCTCTTCCGAATCGAAGCAGCGTGCTGGGCCGGAGAACTTCAACTCCGCCATGCCCGCGACCTTCACGATCGCGCCTTCGGGGGCAAGGTTTCCCTTCAAGCCCACGACACCGCCGGTTTGGGTAATGGGTGTGTTGGCCGGGCGGACCACATCCTGATGCTCATTCCAGACAACGTGCTGCATGTTTTCGGCCAAAGTGCGGCCAGTCACGGTCATGCAGTCGCCATGCAGATAGCCGTGGTCGAGCAGCGTCTTCATCAGCAGCGGAATGCCGCCGGCCTCGAACATGTCCTTGGCGACATATTTGCCGCCCGGCTTGAGGTCGGCGATGTAAGGCGTCTTCTCGAAGATCTTGGCCACGTCGAACAGGTCGAATTTGATGCCGGCCTCGTGGGCGATCGCCGGCAGATGCAGTGCCGCGTTGGTCGAACCGCCGGTGGCCGAGACCACGGTCGCCGCATTCTCCAGCGCCTTCAGAGTGACGATGTCGCGGGGCCGGATATTTTTCGCGATCAGCTCCATGATCTTTTCGCCGGAGGCGAAATTGAACCGGTCGCGCATTTCATAGGGTGCCGGCGCGCCGCAGGAATAGGGCAGCGCCAAGCCGATCGCCTCGGCGACGGTGGCCATGGTGTTGGCGGTGAACTGGGCGCCGCAGGAGCCGGCAGACGGGCAGGCCGCCTGCTCGATTTCGAGAAGTTCGGCATCATCGATGGTGCCTACCGAGTGCTGGCCAACCGCCTCGAACACATCCTGCACGGTGATCTGGCGGCCGCGATAGCTGCCGGGCAGGATCGAACCGCCATAGATGAAGATCGACGGCACGTTGAGCCGCACCATGGCCATCATCATGCCGGGCAGCGACTTGTCGCAGCCGGCCAGCCCGACCAGCGCATCGTAGCAATGGCCGCGCATGGTGAGTTCGACCGAATCGGCGATGACCTCGCGCGACACCAGCGACGACTTCATGCCCTGGTGACCCATGGCGATGCCGTCGGTGACGGTGATGGTGCAGAATTCGCGCGGCGTGCCGCTAGCGGACGCGACGCCCTTCTTGACCACCTGCGCCTGACGCATCAGCGAGATGTTGCAGGGCGCCGCCTCGTTCCAGCAGGAGGCGACCCCGACCAGCGGCTGCGCAATCTCGGCCGCCGACAAACCCATGGCATAGAGATAGGAACGATGCGGCGCACGCGCCGGACCGACGGTCACATAGCGGCTAGGGAGCTTAGCCTTGGAGATGACTTTGGCGTCCATATTCTTCCTTGCCCCATCTTCCCTGCAAATGGGGCGGAGCGGCTGCCCCCTCGCCGAGCCTTTTGGCGCGTGTCCCGAGACCAGATCGAGGTGCGCCGGGTTTATGGCGGGAAATAGGCAATTTCCTCAGCCCGGCTTCCAGCGCAGGGGTTGCTCAGAAAGTGTTGCCAAAACATCACAATAGCAGGAGGCGCAGGCGGTGCGAATTATATGAAATGCAGCTTATACTGATGGCGCGCAGGCAAGGCCCGCCCAAATGAAAAAGGCCGGGTATTGCCCCGGCCTTTTTGTAAAACTCTCAAAGGGTTAGAACTTGATCTTGATACCGCCAGAAATTGCCGTGACCAGATCGTTGCCGAAGTCATAGCTGTCATCGGTGCCGGCGATGTAGCCGTTCTCGCCAGCCAACTCCCCTGAATGGCCGCTGGTCAGCACACCGACCGCACCTGCCAGACGAACCTCGATGTTCGGCCTGGGCGTATAGGCAACGCCACCACCCAGCGTCCAGGTATCGGTCTGTGCACCATAGCCATGCGACGTGCCACGATCCCAGGAAAGCTGCCCAGCGGCACTCCACTGATCATTGAACTTGTGACCGATACCGCCCGTGACAGTCCAGCCGTCACGATACATCAGGTCGAGTGAAGTCAGTTGGCCCAGACCATTCGTTACGCAGAATGAGGAGGGTGTACCCTGGGCACAGATCGGAACGCTTTGCAGGACGCTCCAATTGACCCACTTGATCGAACCGAAAGCGAGCCAGCCAGGTGCGATGCCCGACTGCAGTTTCAATTCGAGCGAATCCGGCATTGACTCCTCCGCACCGTAAATCGGTTGGGAGACGATGCCGCCGATGTTCAGAGTACCAGAGATATTGTCGAGCTTCACTTGTGAATTGTAGACAAGGCTGGCGCGCAGCGCGATATCTGGAATTTCATAGGCGACGCCCGCACGCCAGCCCCAGCCATCGGCCTCCAGATCGACACGACCGACCATCGTGCCTAAGCCGATATCTGTGTAGTTCTCCTTGAAGCCATAGATCTTCTGGTAGAAAACACCGCCTATAAACCGAAGCTGGCCCTTGCCGGCGTCCATCTTGTAGGAGCAGGTAGCTGCGTAGTTGTCGCTCTTGATGTCGGTTTCGATATTCGAAAACGCGCCATTCCACGCATTTCCCGGCGCGGTATGTGCACCCCAGGGCTGCGAATAGTCGACCATGCAATCGACGCCTTGAACAACCTGGACCTTGGCTCCAATGCGCGGAACCCAATAGCCTTCGGCTCCGTCGGCCGAGGTGCCCAAACCGAGATCGGCTCCGCCCGGACCGCGCGCATTCTTGTACTTGCGGTCCGGCATCACATAGGTCGCTTCCGCTTCGGTCGCGAACGGAGCCGGATCGAACAACAGGTCGATATCGTAGCCAGCACGCTCCAGGCCGCCGGCATGTGCCGGATTCATCGCCGTCCCGATCAAAGCCAGCGAAAAGCAGCCCGCCCCCAGCAGCGCCTTCAGTCGAAGAATAGTCATGAAATGTCCTCCCCGAATTCGAGTGCATCAAGCTAGAACCAATTCAGGTTAACGGCGCAACAACGAATTCGCGGGCGTACATGTACACATTGGCCAGGCGCATTTTCGAGGAAATGCAACCTAGTTCGGCAAAGCCGAAAAATGGTCTGTGAAGGCTGAGCGGCTCTCAAAAAACAGAGAGAACCATCCAAAAAGGCTCGAAAACAGGCCTTTTTTGGGCTCCAGGAGCCCCATTGTTACATTATGGCAACAATGGGGCTAAAACTTCCGTTTACGTCAATATAACGCAACGGCATGCAGATTTTCGACGCGAAAAACCAGCACTTTAGAGAGGGCTAAAATCTCGCGAATCTATCCTCAACCGGCGTCGCGAACCCTGGCCAACGCGACCGACAGCTTGTCCTGCGCATCGCGGTATTCAGCGAGCTTTTCACGCTCGGCATCGACGATCTCGGCCGGCGCGCTGGCGACGAACCTCTCGTTCGACAGCTTCTTGTGCAGCCGCGCGATCTCCTCGGTCACCTTGGCCAATTCCTTCTGCAGCCGTGCTGCCTCGGCGACAAGGTCGATCAGGCTGCCAAGCGGCAGGCAGATCGTCGCCTCGTTGAGCACGATC
>NZ_RZTE01000022.1:38446-101983 GCF_003997415.1 Mesorhizobium sp. M7A.F.Ca.MR.245.00.0.0
GCCGAACCCTTGGGCGCGACATCGGCAAGCGAGATGTCGCCGACCCGCGCCAGCCGCTTGATCGCCGATTCTTCGCGGACAAGCCGTTCGCGTGTCACAGCGTTGGCGCCGACCACGACGAGCGGTGCAATGGCTGCCGGCGGCACGTTCATCTCCGAGCGCACGGAGCGGATGCCGGAGACGAGATCGACCAGCCAATTGATGTCGGCTGCAGCCTCGGCGTCTTCGAAGTCCGGCGACGGCCACGCGGCGTGGCACAGCAGCGAGGGGCGTTGCTTGCCTTCGCCAGCGGTCTGCGCCCACAGTTCCTCGGTCATGAACGGCATCATCGGATGCAGCAGCTTATAGATCTCGTCGAGCACGAAGGCGACGCAGGCACGGCTTTCGGCTTTGGCCGCCTCGTCGGTGCCCATGAACACCGGCTTCAGCAATTCCAGATACCAGTCGCAGAACAGGTTCCAGACGAAGCGGTAGGCGGCACCCGCCGCCTCGTTGAAGCGGTATGAGGTGATGCCGTCGGTGATCTCGCGCGCCGCGCGCGTCAGCTCGGTCAGGATCCAGCGGTTGACCGCCAGCCTGGCGTCGTTCAGCCAGAAATCGTCATTGCGCGCGACCTCGTTCATTTCGGCAAAACGCGTCGCGTTCCACAGCTTGGTGCCGAAATTGCGATAGCCGGCGATGCGCGCCGGATCGAGCTTCACGTCACGGCCTTGTGCCGCCATCACCGTCAGGGTGAAGCGCAGTGCATCCGCGCCATATTCGTCGATAAGGTCGAGCGGATCGATGACGTTGCCTTTCGACTTCGACATCTTCTGCCCGTTCTTGTCGCGCACCAGCGCATGGACATAGACGGTGTGGAATGGCTCCTCGACCATGAAGTGCAGACCCATCATCATCATGCGGGCGACCCAGAAGAAGATGATGTCGAAGCCTGTCACCAGCACGTCGGTCTGGTAGTAGGTCTTCAGCTCGGGCGTCTCGTCGGGCCAACCCAGCGTCGAAAACGGCCACAGCGCCGATGAGAACCAGGTGTCCAGCACATCCTCGTCGCGGGTCAGGATCTCGCCCGGCTTGAAGTTCTCCAGCTTGTCCTCGACCCAGGCCTTCCACGGTCCTTCCAGCGCCAGATAAAATTCGATCGCGGCGCTCAGCGCCTCTTCCTCGGTCTTCTCGACGAAGACGCGCCCGTCCGGCCCGTACCAGGCCGGGATCTGGTGACCCCACCACAGCTGGCGCGAGATGCACCAAGGCTGGATGTTCTCCATCCAGTCGAAATAGGTCTTCTCCCAGTTCTTCGGCACGAAGTTCGTGCGACCTTCGCGCACGGAAGCGATCGCCGGCTTGGCCAGTTCCGCCGCATTGGCATACCATTGCTCGGTCAGGAATGGCTCGATCGGCACGCCTCCGCGATCGCCATGCGGCACGGCGTGGCGATGCGGCTCGACCTTTTCGAGGAAGCCGCCCTCTTCCATCAACTCGACGATCTTCTTGCGTGCGACGAAGCGATCGAGGCCGTCGAGTTCGTCCCAGACAAGCTGGCGCTCCGGCGTCACCTCGAGACCGGCAAGGAAATCCTCATTACCCCTGAGGCTTACCGCCGCCTCCGTGGTCAGGATATTGATCGCCGGCAGCTTGTGGCGCTTGCCGACCTCGAAGTCATTGAAGTCATGCGCCGGCGTGATCTTGACCGCGCCCGAACCCTTTTCCGGATCGGAATACTCGTCCGCCACCACGGGAATCCTGCGACCGACGATCGGCAGGACGATGTTCTTGCCGACCAGATGCCGGAAGCGCTCGTCGTCAGGGTGCACGGCGACGGCCGTGTCGCCCAGCATCGTCTCCGGGCGCGTCGTCGCCACGGTGATGAAGGTTGTTGGGTTTTCCGGGTCGAAGACCTGGCCCTCTATGGGATAGCGGAAGTGCCAGAGATTGCCGTTGACCTCCTGCTGCTCGACCTCGAGATCGGAGATCGCGGTGAGCAGCTTGGGGTCCCAGTTCACAAGGCGCTTATCCTTGTAGATCAGCCCTTCCTTGTAGAGCGTGACGAACACTTCGAGCACGGCTTTGGACAGGCCTTCGTCCATGGTGAAGCGTTCGCGTGACCAGTCGGCCGAGGCGCCCAGCCGCTTCAGCTGGTTGAAGATGGCGCCGCCGGATTCGGCCTTCCACTCCCACACTTTCTCGATAAACTGTTCGCGGGTGAGGTCGCGGCGATGGATCTGCTTTTCCATCAGCTGGCGCTCGACAACCATCTGCGTGGCAATACCGGCATGGTCCATGCCCGGCTGCCACAGGACGTTTTTGCCGCGCATTCGCTCGAAGCGCACCAATATATCCTGCAGCGTGTTGTTGAGCGCGTGGCCCATATGCAACGAACCGGTGACGTTCGGCGGCGGGATGACGATGGTGAAGGCTTCCGCCCCCTCCTCGGCTCCGGCGCCGGCACGAAACGCGTCGGCCTCTTCCCAGACTTTGGCGATCTTCGGCTCGACGGTTTTGGCGTCGTAGGTCTTTTCAAGCATGGGAAAATGGTCCGCGCTGTCGGGAGTTTGCTGGTCCGGTGTAAATCGGAAGGTTTTGGCCAAGTCAACCGCAAGGGCTGTCTCGGACCCTCACAACCAGATAGGCGCGGCCCTGGTCATTTCAACGTAACGCGATCCGTCGTCCTGCCAACAAACTGACCTCACCAAAAGAAACGGCGCCACGAAGGCGCCGTTTCCTCTAGCAATCGGCATGGGGAGCTACTGCGCCCCGCGCGCCACGCGCTCGATCTCCTCGCGCACCAGCCTTTCGACCAGTGTCGGCAGATTGTTGTCCAGCCAATCCTGCAGCATCGGCCGCAGCATCTCTTCGGCCATCTCGTCGAATGTCTTCTTGCTGCGGCTGGCAAACGCATCGGAAAGCTCGCCAAAGGCAGCCGCGACCTGACGGCCGGTATGCTCGGAAACGATCGCCGGACGCGGCGCGTCGCTGGCCGCCACCGGCCGCACCACGCTTGCATCCGGACGAGACGGCTCGGGTTCGACGGCTACTTTCGCGGTCGGTTCGTCCCTTGGAGTCTCCACGGACGGCTGGGCAGCCGTCTTGCGTGCCTCGCTCCGGTCCGACACCGCCCTCGCCTGCTCACCGACCGCGGCGATCTCACGACGCCAATCGGCGATGGAAGCGTCGGCGACAGGACGCGATCCCGGCGATTCAACCGTGATTGGCTCGGCGGCGACGCGGGCGCTGACTTCGGCAAGTGCCATCGATGGCTTTGCCGGGCTGGGATCGGGGCGCGCAGGCGTTTCCATGCGCGCGACCACCGGCTCGGCCGCCGGCAACTGTGCCTGGACTTCCGTCAGCGTCACCGGCTTCCTGCCTTCGGGGGCGGCATGCAGGTCGGCACGGAATGCTTCCACGTCGGGGGCCGCATAGGCGCTCGACGCGCGCTCCAGATCCTGGCTCAGCTCATCGGCGTCGCCCGGCTGCTTGCGGCCGCCGTCGCTGTCCTCGATGATCCGCCTGATGGAAGCCAGTATCTCTTCCATGGAAGGTTCGCGCTGTGCGCTGCTTGCCGTTGCCATCGTCACATCCGCCGCCTTTGTGACCCCTGTGGGTTTCCGCTCCGGCAGAGCCGGATCGAATCATGGCGACAGCGTAACCGACGGATCGCCGCACGAGAATCCCCAATCTGGGGACTTGTGGGATTTCAACAGATTAGCGCAATCTGAACCCGAGTGCGAAAGATTCTGCTCAAACGAGGAATCACGACCAGTCCTGGCCAAACGCCTCAGCGACCGTCCGGCGTGCGCAGGCCGTACCACTTGTCCTTGACCGCGTTGTAATGCTCTTCAGGCTTGTACTTCGCTACCTGCAAGCCAAGGCGGTCGACGGACAGACGGCCGGTCGCCTGCAGAATGGCGTAACTCGCCACCACCACATCATGTTCGTAACCGGCCTGGTTGATCTGGGCGGTGATGACCGTCGCCTGTGCGTTGAGGACGTCGAGCGTGGTGCGCTGGCCGACATTGCGTTCTTCGATGACACCGTTCAGTGCCAGCTTCGCGGCCTCGATCACTTGCCTGTTGGCCGTCAGCTGCTGCTGCGCGGCGGTATACTCGGTCCAGGCGGCGGTGACGGCCTGGCGCACCTGGTCGCGGCTGACGTCGACCTGGATGCGGGCCTGGCTGAGTGATTCCTTGTTCTGGCGCACGATCGCCGAGGTGCGGCCACCCGAATAGATCGGGATGGTCAGCGTTGCCCCGACACTGGCTGAATTGGTCGTGCCATCCTGCGAACCGACGCCTGGCAAAGGCGAGGTATTGCGATAGGCGCTCGAAACGCCGGCCGAAGCCGACAGCTGCGGCAACAGCGCGCCTTCGGCCGACTTCACCGAAAACGCGGCGGCGTCGACCAGATGCTGCGTGGCAAGGATGGCCGGATGCTCGTTCGAGGCCACCCCGACGGCGGCGGCGAGGCTCGACGGCAACAGCTTTGCCACCGGCGAAGCGCCCTTGAGCTTGCCCGGCTCGTCGCCGACGATCTGGCGATAGAGCGCCGCACTTGCCAGCGCCTGCGCCCGGGCAGCACTCAGCGATGCCACGGCGGCGGCGCGTGAGGCGTCGGCCTGGGCGACATCGGTGCGCGTGCCTTCACCAACTTCGAAACGCGAACGCGCCGCGCGCGCCGTTTCGGTCAGGAACTGCAGGTTCTGCTCGGTCAGCACAGCGACCTGCCGGTCGCGAATCACGTTCATATAGGCCTGGGCCGCGCTGAACAGGATGCCCTCTTCGGTGTTGCGCAGGCTTTCGACCGAAGCCCGGACCTGCGCTTCGGCGGCAGCGACATTGTTCCTGGTCTGAAAGCCGTCGAACAGCGTCTGGTCGATCTGGACGCCAAAATTGCCGGTGGTCAGCCGCACGCTTGAATTGGTGCCGTTGAGATGGCTGCTCGAATAATCGATATTCGCCGAGCCGGTGACAACCGGACGGTAGCCCGACTTGGCGATGGCGACGCCCTCGTCGGTGACGCGAACGCCGGCGCGGGATGCATTCAGCGAAGAATTGTACTGGTAGGCCTTTGCAAGCGCGCCGGAGATGGTTTCGGCTGAAGCGGCCAGTGGGGACAGCATGGTCGCCGAAACGAGGACGGCGGTGAAAAGTGACTTGCGTAAAGACGGCACGGTTAAACCCTCATTCGTTTTCCATGGGAACCGCGCCGCGCCTGCTTCTCTCATAGATCAGCCGGCGCCGCGTGTTCGATGTTCCCTGCTGCTCACCCCAAAGTGCCCCCAGTTTGGCATCAGCAGCGATCGTTCAAATGCAAGCGACCATGACAAAGCCTCTGCTGCAAGGCCAAATCATTCAGAATTCGAAAGCACGAATGCGTTCAAACCCCGGTAGTGGCTTAATTGCCGCATTAAATGCCCGTCTTCCGGTTACAACCCCCCCGGCCTTGAAAAAGAGACGAGCCACGCCGGAATTGCCCTGCCCTTCGACGGCGACAAGGCGGCCGCCCTCGGCGAGCTGGTCCAGCAGCGTCACAGGGACTTCCGCGACGCTGCCGCCGACAAGGACGACGTCATAAGGCGCCTGGGCGGCATGCCCTTGCGGCAGCGCACCCTGGACGACGGTCACATTGCCGCAGCCCAGCGACGAAAGCGTCGATCTGGCGGTTTCCGCCAGCGCCGAATCACTCTCAAGCGCCACCACGGACCTGGCCAGCCGCGACAGGATGGCCGAGGCGTAGCCGGTTCCGCAACCGACATCGAGCGCCGAATCGGTCGGGTTGATCTCGGCCAGTTGGATAAGCTTGGCCAACGGGGATGCTTCCATCAGGTACCGTGCGCCGTCCGCGCCGGCGGCAATGCGGATGTCCTCGTCGATATAGGCGAGATCGCGCTGGGCGGCGCCGACAAACATCTCTCTTGGGACGACAAGCATTGCATCAAGCAGCGGCGCACTGGTCACATCGGTGGTGCGGACCTGGCCGTCGACCATCTTGACGCGTAGTTCGGAGAAATCAGCGCTCATGTCCCAACCAATCCGCTTGCCGCGCCAGAACCGCGGTCCATTGTGTCAGGAACTTCAGGCCCCTGCGCTGCCGCGCGGGGGCCCGGGCATTGGAGGCCTCGCCCGGAATCGAACCGGGGTGCAAGGATTTGCAGTCCTCTGCGTAACCACTCCGCCACGAGGCCTCATTGCTCCCGGCGTTCCACCCGGTTCCAATAGGTTGCGGCGAAAATGCCGTCAAGCGGCCACCGTGCATTCCGAACGGTTTCCTAGCGTCAGTCCGGACGGCATCCGGCAAATCGTCGGACCGGGCCTGACCGCTCCATTAGCGGACAATTAAGCATAGCCTGCCCGGAGGAGAAACTCATCGGCGGCCCGTGCGTTGGACATGGCAGGAGGAAGAGCCATGCGCCGGACAATGGCAGCAAATACGAGTGCCTCGTCCGGCCTGTCCCTGCTACAATGCGGAGAGCTTCTGCATTACGCAATCGACCGTCTGTCCATCGAAGGTGCGGACAGCCTGTCGCCGCACGACAGGGCAAGGCTTGCCTCGGCCGCGGCGATTCTCAAGCAGATCCATGAGGCACTGGAAGAACACGCCGCCCGTTGAACACCCACCCTGCGCTATCGGCGGTCAATCGGGCCGGCGACGCCGTTCCCACCAGACGACAAAGCGACGCCGGTGACGGCGAACCATGGCGAATTCATAGGACAGCACCAGCAATCCGAGCGGAACCATCCAGAAGCCGAGGATCGGCAGGAAACCGAGGATACCGCCGATGGTCAGCAGGATGCCGATCGTGATTCTGAGCCCGCGCGAGCGCGGCATTTTGAACTCGCGCCCGAAAACGGAGATTTTCCGCGCCGGCATCTGGTTGTCTTGTGCTGTCATCGTCTCGAAAAATTGACCCGTTTGATTTTTCGCAAGCATGCTGGAACCAAAGCCGCCGCCGCGCTTTCGGTTCCATATCCCTGCCAAGACGGCTAATATGAGGGCAACCGTCGACGATTGCGAGAAAGGCCTGCGCGAAAAAGCCTCGGAAAAATGTGAAAAGCTTCTTTGCAAAGCCGAAAAGGGCAGCTATAGGCTGCGCCACTCACATAAGAGCATCCGTTCCCCGGTAGCTCAGTGGTAGAGCAACCGGCTGTTAACCGGTTGGTCGCTGGTTCGAATCCGGCCCGGGGAGCCACTTATTCCAGAAATGCCTTGAAACCCAAGGACTGCAAGGGTTTCTGCTTCCCCAGAGATACACCGCGAGATACACTGCGGGGTACCCTGAGCATGAAGATTGACGTGAAGCATATACAGAAACGCGGCAAAGCCGGATGGCGCTACAGGCGCAAAATTCCGAAGAAACTTCAGCTCGCTGCTGGCAAGTTGGAAATCCTGATAACCCTTGGGAGCACAGAGCAGGAAGCCCTGAGGGCGTACCCAAAGGTGCATGCTCAGGCAGAGCAACAGTTGCGTGTATGGTCGCGCCCCCATAGCCCTATCAGTACCAATGCCACCCCCTCCCCGACTGAGTTTGAGCAATTCAGGCTGAGTCGCGCCCGGCTTAGGGCTCTCAGCCTTGACCCCGAGTGGGCCGGCCAGGAAGACGACGACGACCCAGAGGCGCTGGCAAGGGAACTGATTGCCGAACAGATCGCCGACAAGTACCCAGTGGACGAATACGGCCACCCTGTCGGCATTGAGACAGAAGACCGAGCCCTCATCCACGCTTTGGTTCTCGGTGAGCGCCGGCGGCGACCAGACCCGACGCTTGAGGACGCCAAGCGGCTCTATCTAAAGGAGCGCGTCGGAGAAGACGAAACGAAGCAGATGGAGCTTGAGAGGGTCTTCAAGCTCGTCAAGGAAGCGCTAAGCAAGGACCGCAAACTGTCGAGCCTCAAGCGAGAGGACGCCAAGGAAGTCCGCGATCACATGCTTGATGGACGCAAAGCATCTTCCGTGGACCGCTATCTGAATGTGGTCCGTGCTGTGATCAACCATGCCGTGCGGGAGTTCGACCTGGCTGGCGTCATCAACCCTTTCATGAATTTGGAAGCGGCACCAAAGGATAAGGCCGAGCCCGACAAAGACAAGCGCCGCCCTTTCACGGACGCCGAGGTCACAGCCATAACCGCCCGCATCGCGTACCATGCGAAGGCAGACCTTCAACACATCTGGGCAATCCTAAATGGTACCGGATGCCGTCTCGCTGAGGTCTCAGGTCTTCGTGTTGCGGACGTGCACGCTGACCACGTCGTTCCGCACATCACGGTTGAATGGCACGATGACCGCCGTATTAAGAATGCGGTATCTAGGCGAAATGTGCCGTTGATCGGTGGGGCGCTGGAGGCCGCAAAGGAAGCCGTCAAGGCTGCCGGCAGCGCAACAATGCTCTTTCCGACCTACGGGCGTCCCAAAGGCGCGTCGTCGGCTTCTGCCGCCCTGGGCAAGCACGTTCGGGCGTGTGTGACTGATCCAAAAGCCACTACTCACTCGCTTCGGCACCTCATGAAGGACCGCTTACGCTTAGCCGGTGTCACCAAGTCAGACCAAGACATTGTTCTGGGTCATTCCTCGGGCAGCGTTGGAGAGGACTATGGTGGCGACGAGGCTCGGCTTGAGATGGCCAGACGGGCGCTTGAGAAGGCTGTAATCTGACGGAACCTTCAGCGCATGACCTTGCTAGTCTCAGCGATGATTTTGGGGTTCGGTCCAATAGCAATCGTGTAGCTAAAGCGCGCCACACCCTTTGCCTGCTTGTGCCTTGGCAGGCTGCGGACAACCCAGTCGTATGTGCCCGAAACCATGCATCGTTCATTGGCACAGGTAACTATGACGCTCTCGTCGTGGAGGTTGTATCCCCGCTCGGGCCATCGTTGGAAATAGCTCCTTTTGTCGGCGATGATAGAGTTTAGGTCCGTTGGCTTCCCGTAATAGTCGACAATGCCAGCATATGACGTTTGAACCTGGGCGATCGCCAAATCTGCGTTATCGCCGTGGTGCTCAATGAGGCCTTTGATAAATGCTACCGCCGCACTCTCTAGCTGTCGTTCATCCACGCTGGCTTGAGCCGGGGGCAGACTGGGCGTGGACGGCACTTGCGATGTATCCACGGACTGCGGTGTGGGGATAAAGTTCGTTACGCGCAGCTCAGCCATTTCACTGGCGGACAAATATCGCATATCAGACCTGTCGTAGGTCAACGCCACGCCCATCAACTTGGGGTCTACACCCATCTCGGTCATGTAAGACATGATATCGGCAGTTGCGGCTTGAACGCTCGAAACAGCCTCATCTGTAGACATCCCGCTGTCGGGAGCGAAGGATGAGCGATGAACACCTATCGAGCCGGCATCTGCGACCCGACGAACACCACCCATAAAAGCCAATGAACAGGCAGACGCGCACTGCAATTGCCGAACTTGAAGCGTATCCAAACCTGCCGCCCGGATCATCCGTCCGAGCTGCATCGCACTTCCGATACTGCCTCCACCCGAGTCGAAGACGATCACCCTGGCTCCGCTGCTGGTAACGGCGCGGCTAAATTCATTCAACGGTTCGTTGATTTTAAATTCACCGGAAACGATGAGAAACGGAAGCGCATCTGGGGATGAAACAGGCTTGTATTCCAAAGCCTTTGCTGAACCAATCGATGCGGCAATAATTGACGCAACGGCAACAACTCTCAAAACGGAACGCATAACTCGCCATCCCAGCCTACCGCCCCAAGTAAGAGCCACTTGCAGAACTATTTCAAGAGGCAACTGAGCATCATTCCATATCGATGAAATCATCGTCGTCTAAATCACCCGCGTTGTCACCAGCGTACGACAGGCGAATGTTGGCGGGTCTTCCCACCTCGTGGAACCAAAGGTCCACAATCTTTGTGTCATCGCTACTTGGTCGCGGTGACGCTTCTCGCACCTTGAAAGTCGTAGGCAAGTTGACCGACGTCCCGAAGACAAGAGCGTGCTGCTTGGGCAGCGATGGAAGGCGTTTCAGAACTGCGTCGGATATGAATGGAGTCATTTGGCGAATCTGCGACAGGTCATCTGGGTTTTGAATGCGGTGCACCACGAAATTGGAGCACTGACTAAGAACCGTCTTGGATAGTTCGCTAGGTCGCTGCGAGGCGAGCATAATGAACATCCCGTACTTGCGCCCCTCTTTGGCTATCCGTTCAAATCCCTTGGTAGCGTCGACCGCGTAACGCGATGGCGTGGCACCGATGTAGCGGTGGGCCTCTTCCAAGAGAAGGTGAATCGGAAATCGGTTCCTTGGATCGGCGCGTCGTAGCAGCTTAAAAAGCATCCGAGCCGTGACGGAACTTACCAGTTCGACCACCTCATCCTCGACGTCGTTCATATCTAGGACGACTATCTGGTTCTTCTTAGTGACGGATACGCCTTCGCCCTCTAGCCCCAGAAGCCGAGTGAGAAAGTCGATAGGAGATGGTGCTTCAGCCAATTCCGGATTGCTATGCCGGAGAAAGGCGTACTCGGCCCGGTCTTTCAGTGACTTTAACCGGGTGACCATGGATGAGCAGTAGTCACGGATTTGGCGGTTGCCGTGAGCTTCCTCGTAGAGAATTGCAAAGTCCATGCACTCTTCCAGATCTTCAAACGCGAAGGGTGTGTGGTCGTAAGAGGGGAAATGGACGTCTTCGTGGACTCTGACGCGAACCTGCGCGAGGAAGGCCTCCTGACTGTTGGCTCCGACGAAGTTGCCGTATTGGAGGTTGGGATTGAACTGGTTCAGCAACGCCATGTTGAGGTTGGATGTCGGGTACTTTTGCAAAAGGGATACTACCCGCTGGAATTTCGCGACAGGCGAATCTCCGTCAGCTCCGCGAAAGCACTCTACGATGCAGGTGGCAATGAAATGCTCTTTGATTTGGAGAGATGCTGTGGAGCTGCCGTGGAACAGGCTTGTTAGACCAAGCGCCATCCTCAAAACGGGCAATTGGGTCCTCTCGCTGGCCTGGAGCAATAGTTCCCATTCCGCCATCTCTAGATACCAATGGGGAAGGCGGAAACCAGTGGCCGCCCCGTTGAGGACGATGTGCTCAACGCCGATCCGGCCCGGTTTGGCTAGTGGCTCAAACGCAGCCCGATACTCGCCGTTCACGTCAAAGACGACGAACGTCGCGCCACGCGCGAGGTGCTCATCCGGCTTCTCGAACAACGACTGAAGGATTGATGCAACGGTGCAGGACTTACCGCTGCCGGTGTTTCCGAGAATCGCGACGTGGCCACCGAAGAACTCGTCGAGGTGAACCTTCACTTCATAGTCCTCGAAGATCACCGACTTACCTATGGAAAGCACGCGATATCTACTGGCGTTGGCCGGAATGCAACCTTCGCCATTGAATCCAATTGACGGTTCAACAGCCGTCTGCGTCTCGAAGATGCGATCTAGCTCATGATCCAGCGCGTAGAGTGCATCGGCGTAGAGCGACGGAAAGACCGACACACCGAAGCGGAATGTTCCGCCGCGCGCGGGGAGCATCCCAACAGGTACCACGTCCAGGAATTTGGAAGAGCCCGCCCGATCAAAGTCCGAGCGCTCGTCCGTCCGGCTCACATCCCTCTCGCGCAGTCCAACGACCTCTACGACCACGTACTCCGACTGGCTAGGGATCATTAGAAACGAGCCTAGCCTTGCCACATAGTGAACGTCGTCAAATCCGACAACCGTGAAGTTGTCAGTGCCTGCGTGCATTTCAACGATGAAGTGATCGGCAGCGACAGACACCAGCTTCCCAACCGCCCGCTTGCGATCATCGTTACTCATTCCCCGTCATCCTTCGCTGGCGGTGCCATCTCCAGTATGGCCTTCCGCACAGCCTCATCGATCCGGTCGCTCGGGCGCTGGGGCATGAAATGCTCGACGATGGTATCGAAATAATGCGCGCGCGAGCCGTCGACCGGCCCATCGCCTCCAATGATCCAAATCCTTGGATCGCGAAGGCCTCGGAGCTTGGCGATATCGCCTTCGGTGTCTGGGGACGCAAAAATGACAAGCCGAAACGTGGGGATCGTTAGGGCCTGATAGATAATGTTATTTATGTGCTCGTCGCCGAAGGCATATCCAGCCGTGATCAGCACGCTCTGTTCGCGCACGACGCGCGACTGAAACTCGCGGAAGAGGTCTGCGTAAGGCGAAGCTAGTGACGCATTCTGTTTGGCGGGCGTGGGATATATAAGCATACGCTTGGGGTCATGCTGCGGCCACGCTTCGCGGATGGGGAACAACCCGTGGTCATCTTCCGTCCAGGTCACCGATCCGTGCAGCTTGCATAGGTATACGAACGCATCGACTGCCGTCCACTTTCGGCTTCCGACATCTAGTTGCTCTGCGAGAGCATAGCGGAAAGTAGCTGGGTTAAATCGACGTTCAATTATACCGCTAAAGCCGTTGGCGTAAGGGATGCCAAGACGGTCCATGGCCGTCTCATTAAACACGTCATAATTGGTCGTGAAGACCCAAGGTCGTGGTAGCGAACGGTCACGCAGGACGAGCTTCTTGTAGAAGCGTTCGTATAGGTCCCGAACTTCGGTGTCACCATTGTTGAAGGCACCATTCGTCAAGTGCGACCACAAGAAAGATTGCACCTTTCCGATGATGTTGTCGATCAGATCGCGCTGAGGCCAATGAGAGGATTTCGCACTCTGACGCAGCAAGAAGCGCTGACTGAAGAGGACTTCCATCAAGCGTTCAAGGTTGCGATTGTATCCACTCTCAAGATCGATACCAAGGACTGCCAGGTACTCGTACTCAGGCTTTGTCAGCCGCCAAGATACGGGCTTGCTGTCCAAATCAGGCACTTGGTCGCCTGCAGACTCAGGTCGGAGCATAACGTCAGCGCCGTCTTCGCCCCTCACGAAGTGCTCGCTACCTGTCTCCACTCGCTCATCGTCTTCTACCAAATCAGTTTCTGTGAAATCGGCCGCCACCGCAGCAATTGTCTCACCGCAAAACTCCTTCGCCAGCGGCGCCATTGTCGGTATGCCAAGCTCAGCGCCATCCCTCATGAGGGACGAGCACCCCGCACCCAGCAGGAACGCAATGTTCCTGGCGTTCAGCGCCTCTGAAATCGCTTGGCGCGCGCTCTCAATCCCCTTCCCCCAGTCCATATTGGACGGTTCGGCTTCACCGTTTCGCAAAAAAGCGAAAGTCCTGACACTTGCTTCGCCCCCATCCATCTATCCTGCCCCGTTCTGATTCTAACGCCCAAGCACGCCCCGTAAAAAGTATAGGCTCTATTGCTGGGAAAAGCATTCGCACCTGATATAGCGTAACAACAGTATCCCCGCGCGATTATCTTCTATTGGTTTCGCGCGAATGTGATAGCATTTGCGGGCGGCACTGAGTCGCATTGGAGACGGCAATGCCCAAGAAGCCTGCGCCACCCCCGCCAAGGAAGACGGTTTATCGCGACTCTACTGATGGCCAGTTCGTGAAGAAGAACTATGCGGAGAAGCATCCCAATACGACTGAAAAGGAGCGTGTGGTCATTGTTCCTCCGGGCAATGGCTAACGCCGGGGAGAATTTGACCGGTGCCGGCCTCACCAAAGTTAACACGAGTTTGAACGCCGACTAGTCCGACACGCCTGACTACCACTCTGGCTTATAGGCCATTTGCGAAATCACTTTCGTTGCGTCGGCACGCCCTCGGTACTTCCCGATCAAGGCTCCCTGATCTTCCTCCGAGACTGAACTTACGCGGTAGAGGTTCCACATCTTGTCCTTCGTTGGCGAGAGACGGTATGTCCTGCCGTTGGCGCGGCAATACCAATGAGGGGATTTCTGGAGCTGCGTCCACTTGCAGTCTGCGCCTGACAGGAGCCGCTGTTCGCGAGCTATCCGGTCCTCCTCACGCAAGCTCTTGTACCGTTCCTCCTGCTCGACCCGGAGCCGCTCCTCTTCCCGCTCCACGTGATCCCTAAGCAAGCCGATGATGGCCGGAAGCTCGGTGCCCTCGGCCCTTTCCTTCTCGTAGAGCGCGAGACACCCAGGGAGAAGCTCCTCTTTTGAGTACGAGAAGTATTCCTCGTCCTCGAACGCTCTCAGGCGCTGGCCGACATCTGTCGCCGTAACCTGGCCCATCATCGCGAACCTCCTGGCTGGAAGCCTAATAGGTGCCTGGCTCGGGGCCGGATGGGCGACCCGCCTTCGAGCTGAGACCCTCTACAAGACCATCTCGATCATACTGCTTCTCATCGCCGGGGTGCTGCTGTTCGGACACAACGCTCACGCCAACAGCGCCTTGCTTAGCGGCCCAGCACAGTTGATCGCCGGGGTCGTCGCTGGGTTCATCATAGGCATCGTGGCGGCACTGCTCGGGGTGGCCGGTGGCGAACTACTGATCCCAACACTGATCCTGCTGTTCGGAGCCGACATCAAGCTCGCCGGCAGCCTGTCGCTTGCTGTGAGCTTGCCGACCATGATTGTCGGTTTCGCTCGCTACAGCCGCGACCAAAGCTTCTCCGTGATCCGACGCAACGTCGCGTTCGTGTTGGTCATGGCCTGCGGCTCGGTGGTGGGGACGTTCTTGGGAGGGCAGATGCTCGGACTTGTTCCCAGCGGTGTCCTCTTGCCATTGCTGGCAGCGATCTTGGTAATCTCAGCGGTGAAGGTTTGGCGTCACTGACGACGCACCTCCCTCCCTTAGCAGCCCCTCGTGCGCTCAAATCACGACTCGGAACGATCATGTGCGACGCGAGTTAACCATGCAGAGCGGTCGATTCCTCAAGGGGATGTAGCCGCTCAAAGGGCCCGCTGCCTGTTCCCTCCGGTGGCGGGTCTTTCCTTTTGGCGCTATAAAGACCGAAGCATCCCCTGCTCCTTAGCAGCCTCCTCGAAGGCCTTCTGAACATCCTGGGGTGACGCTCGATCCTCAAAGCAGTCAATGCAGAGCTGCACCGCCTTGTTCCACTTCGGTCCCTTCTCGGGCCACTTCATGAGTTCCTCAGCAGCAGCCTCGACGTTGCTGACGCCCAGCGTGATGCCGACCTTCTCGGTCCTGACGGGGACCACAGGGCTGAACCAATGGAGTGCCATTAGCGAAATCTAATACACGTCTTGTCTGTTGGATAGTGACGTGATTGTCGGGTTCGTGCCGGCTGAGGGGACCCCGTGCAATTCACATTTCACTGTCAATCGCGCGCCACAAGGGGTAGGTTCATTAAATCGTCAGCACGTTTTACGGGCGCGGACGGCAGGGAGATTGGAAAGCTCTTGCCCCAACTGGGATTGAGCCATGACCAATCCAGTGAACCATTCCTACAAGAACGAATTGCTGCGTCGGCTTAACCCTGGTGACCTAGCGCTTTTGCAGCCACACCTTGAGTTGTGTGACCTCAAGCTGAAAATGACCCTGGAGAAAGCCGATTCTGACATCCACACAGCTTACTTCGTGGAGGATGGCATCGCTTCTGTGGTCGCCGCAACGTTGGGTAAGGAAACTGAGGTTGGGCTCGTCGGATTTGAGGGAATGACTGGTACCGCGCTGGTGATGGGCGCTGACTATTCCGCGCATGAATGTTACGTCCAGTCCCCCGGTAGCGCATTCCGGATCGGAGTTAAGCCCTTCATGGCAGCTCTTGCGAACAGCCCGTCGTTGCGGCTGTTCCTCTTACGCTATGTTCAGTCTTTCCACATCCAGACCAGCTACACAGCCTTGATCAACGCAAAATCAAGCGTTGAAGAGCGTTTGGCGCGTTGGCTTCTAATGTGTGATGATCGGATCCACGGTGAACGCCTTGCGATCACCCACGAGTTTCTCGGCGTTATGCTGGGAACAAGACGCCCAGGAATTACCGTTGGGCTTCAGGTACTGGAAGGACGCGGTCTCATCTATTCCCGACGTGGCGAAGTGTTTATCCGAGACCGCAACGGCCTTAAATCATCGGCGAATGGCACCTACGGGCAGCCCGAGGCTCATTATATTCGGCTGCTTGGAGAATGACCTGGCGTTGATAATTTAGGGTTTCCTTATGGGCGTCTTCAATGGCGTCGAGCAATGAGGCTAGAGTTGGTGGCAACTCAGGGTCAACTTCCAACCCGAAGGCCTGCCGAACTTGATGGCGGTTGTCCTCGTTTCGTATCAGCTCCAGCAGATGGTCGGCAACGGTCTTGTGGCCGGCTTTGTCACGCTTCGTCATCAGGGAGTCCCCAGCGTCCTGGCTCCCTGAACTGTTTGTCCGACAAAAGGTTCCCGTTGGGGGGGTCGGAATATTTGGTGCAAATTTCTGAGCGGGTGATCGGATAACAAGCACGCGCGCCGACCCCCCGCACCCCCTCATCTTGCCGCGCCCGCGTGGGACGCACGATGCGCGACTAAGACCGCGCGCGAAGGCTGCCTCTCCCACACATTTCCCCACATGCAAGGCGCAACGCCATATGATCCAAGGCCTTGCAAGGGATAAGGCAACCCTTTGGTGCATCCTGCCAGGTCACCAATGGGGCGCATGAGGGTCGAGCGAGGGTGTGGCAAGGGTTCGCTATGTCTCGGCGCTATCCGCCAATCGGTGGTTTTGTCAGGTAAAGGGGTGTAGGGTGGCCGATGATTGAAGACCCATTCTTCGAAATCGTCCTGTCTAGCGCGCTTCGCAACACCCTTTCTGAAACCTGCGTTGACATGGTTCGAGCGCGCGACGCTCTTGCCGAAGTTCGCATGATCGCGATGGACGACGCCGCGCGCCGATACCATGTGCGCCTTGGTCTCGCCCTAAGGCAACCCTTCCGTCGCCCTTGATCGGTCTTTAGCTCCGCGCGTATAGGTGCCCGCATGGTTTCCGCTACGGACGACGACGGGTTTCGATTAGGCCGGTCACTGGCTGGCTCGCGGTCGTCCCCGTCCCTCCTCGGCTTCACGCGGCCGAAGCTCTGAGGGTCCTCCCTTATAGCGGGGAAGTGTCTCAAGTTCGGAACTGGAGAGATCGGTGGGCTTGCCTGACCACTAGCCAACCTCAGTCCCGTTGACCGCGTACCTAATTCTCAGGTACAAGGTACACAGATCAGGCCAGATGGCTTGCAGTGCAGGGGATAGGACCACAGAGAATGATCACGGCAGTTGCATACCTTCGGACCTCCAGTCGCTCCAATCTCGACGGTGACAGCGGCCCGAGACAGCGACAGGCGATTGAGGAATACGCCAAGCGGAACGGGATCGAGGTCGTGGAGGAGTTCTATGATGAAGCTGTCAAAGGAACAGACCACATCGACACCAGACCGGGGTTCCAGAAGCTCCTTGATTACATCGCAGGGAACGGGGCCAGGCTGATCTTGGTGGAGAACGTGAGCCGCTTCTCACGCGACCTGATCGTGCAGGAGACCGGGCACAAGCTCCTCCAGAACCTTGGCTATGAGTTGATCCCGGTCGACGCCCCCGACCACTTCACAGACGCCACCGAGACTGCCGTGCTGATCAGGCAAATACTCGGGGCGGTCGCTCAGTTCGAGAAGGCACAGCTTGTGGCGAAGCTCAAGGGCGCACGGGACAGGGCTTCCAAGGCCGCTGGGAGGCGTGTGGAGGGCAACCACGGTTACCGGGTGGACAAACCGGACCTGATCAAGGAAGCCAAGCGGTTGGCCCGCAAGAGCCCCAAGAGTGGTAAGGCGAGGAGTCTGCGCGAGATCGCGGCGGAGCTTGCACAGCTTGGCCACACGACCGCGAAGGGGCAGCCGTTCTCCGCATCTCAGGTTCAGCGGTTGATCGGGGCCGGCGAATAAGGCCTCCACTAGCTAAGGAAGGTCGAATATTAGCGATAGCTGACGAGCGGACTTCCTCTCCACTGGCACCTACGAAGGCGACTTCCCCACCCACTAGGACCTACGCAGGCGATAAGGCCCCAACTAGGACCTACGCAACGCCCCTCTCCCAGATCGACCAACCTGTGCAGACTCGACAGGCACCCTCGTTGCTCCTTCCGGGGGCGCTTGAAGGTGTCGCCGGGTGGTCGGTCTTGGTGAGGTGCGAATGTTCAGACGCGTGTCTGCTTATCCGTGCATTTCGATGGGGACAACCAAGCCCGTCGACCAAACCTAACAAAGGAGCGATGGAATACACGACCGAACTACTCGACCGAACCACCGGCGACCTTCACACCGTCTCACTCGGCAACTGGGTCTCCGTGACTGAATACGGCGCTTCCAAGAGCGTCGGACCTCGGCAAGTCCGAGCAATCCTGTCCCACCTCGGGCTACTCCAAGAACAGCTTGAGGTGTCCAAGTCGGGGCACTCTCGGGTAGCCCGAAGACGCCTCACGGACGAAGCCGTCAAGGCTGGTCTTGGCAAGCGTATCTATCCGAGGAAGGCGGGAAGCTATCCCTTCGATGTCCTGTCACCCGAAGGCCAATCTTGGGCCGACCTTAGGTGGGACCACGCGGTCAAGACCATGGCGTCCGAGATCGCTTCCAACCCGCTCGTCACGACTGCCATGGAATGCCTAGACCAGTTCAAGGCATCTCGATCGTCAGACATGACACCACAGATGGAAGTCTGCTTCCTGTCCGACTACTTCCCCGACCTTCCCCAGGTCGACATCTGCAGGATCACCGGAGCATCGCCCCGAATGGTGTCCCTGCATGTGAACACCCGAGCGGACCAGATCAGGGCATGGAAGGCTTGGAGGGGTAAGGCACTGAGTTGAACCCGGACTGGGGATTTCCCTCCTTGGTCTCCCCTTCTGTGGTCTTCAACTCGCAGGGTTTCCCTATGTCCCCCAATTGGTTCGCCTATGGCGTTCCCTGACTACGTCACCATGATCGTCATCCGACTGGATACCTACATTACACAAGGAGTTACATCGTCTAAAAATGACTACCGATGAGAAGGCCCTCGCCTCTGTGCGCCGGCCAGACTTTCACCCCCATGACCGCTTCGTCACCATAGAAGCCGTCGCCACCTATCTCGCCGCATTTCATGATCAACACCCGGACGGCAGATCAATCATCGAACACCAAATCACCGAGAAATGGCAGGGTTTGGTCAGCGAGACGGGCATGTGCGTCTATCATCCGTCCGTGTTCGAGATCATGCAGCGGACCACCGACCCGAAGACCCTGACAGACCGCGAGGTTCTGTTCTTGGTCATGACCGCGGATTGCCCTGACACGTACACGGCAGCCGACTGGGACGCGATGGTCGCTCAGCGGCTTGAGGCTGCCAACCACCGCAGAGATGCTGCAAAACGAAAGGAGAGGAATAGCCACGACGATGAACGGGCCGAGCGTGGCGGTCGGGAACGGCTGATGCTCGATCCCATACCGGGCCAGCGGGTGATCCCCGACGAGGCCCTCTCACAGCGCGCCAAGATGCGCAGAACGAAGTCACTGAAAGCAGCACAGGAGCAAAGGAAATCGAGACGAATGATAGCGCAGGGCATCGTGCTCCAGCCGAGCAAGGATGAGTGGCGGGCAATGAACCCTGAACAAGTCAAGCAATACCACCAGACCATCGACCGCTTGGTTACGATGGGCACCCTCGACCCGTTCGCGGTGGACGAGATCGAGAACCCCGAGGGCTCGCCAATAGCGTATCTCTACCGAATGGGTCGGATGACCGCCAAGGGTGACCGGGCATGACGTTCGATGACATCAGGCGGCGTGACTGGGCTGCGACCTATCCCACGCGAGAGGCAGCCCTTGCCTTGGTTGAATGGATCAAGGCCGACTGGGAAACCATCTCGCAGCTGGACCGGAGACTGCCGGGGATCGGCATCGAATGGACCCAGAGCTTCAACACGGCTGCTGAACGATGCTTTGAAGTCTACGGCTATCCCGAGCTTGAGGCTGTGGCAGTCGCACGTCGTATTGCCGAGATGTCTATGAGACCCACAGCGCCGCGTGGAAGGGTCGCCGGAGGCAGCGATGGTCTTACCGGAGCAACTACCCCAACCGGCCTTGGCGCGCGTCCTGAAGGCCCACAGCCGATGACCTTTGGGTTCACGCCAAGGCGCTGACCCAACCACCACCAGACCGACATACCGCACTCGGAGCAATGACGCGCCGGGGCGATCCATCACGACGAGAAGGAACAAACACCAATGAACGATTTCAGCAAGGCCTCCGGGCTCCAGATCAACAGCAACCAGGTCGACATTCGCGGACAGGAAGCACGGGACCGACAGGGCCTTGAAAACCGCGTGGACCAGATGCGGCGCGACCATGAGCAGGCCGAGAAGGACCGGAAGCAAGCCGCCTTTCAAGAGCAGATCGCGGCCCAGACAGAGGCAGGCTTGCGGGCCAATCAACAGCTTCAGGCTAAGCGCCTTGGCATCAACACCGGGCAGGCCCTGACCGAAGGCCAGAAGGCTCAGATAACAGCAGCTAAGCCCATGAATGGCTCGGCACCGCAGGCCCTTGTGGATCAGCTTGCGGTGACCGTTGGTGGGATCCAGTTGGGACCCCAGCAAGCCAAGGACATGGCGGCACGTGGGGAGATCAGCCAGGGCGATTACGTTGCGGCTGTGAACGCCGCTCTGGTCCCCTACGGTTATTCTTTCAGGTAACCACGGAGGCCGAGAGTGACGAGGGGGCTGCGGCCCCTGAATTGCCTGCCGTGGATGACAAGGCCCAGAACGAGGAACTGACCAACGACGAGAAGGAGGAAAAGGAACATAACGAATTTGTACGCATGGCCGACCAGAGCCTTGATCGGTTCCGTGACACGCATAGCGAACCCCAACAGCAATTCATCGTGGACGCCTACGTGGAAACCGGAGAAATCCTTACCGGCGAAGCCTACGGCATCGACCCGGTTGAAGCGGCTGTGGTCGAGACTGCATTCAGTCAGCATCTGGACCGCAACGTCCTTCGGCAGCATGGGCTGACGCTGGCGACCTACTTCGAGCATGTGGACGAGGCCGATTACCCGGCGCTCCGCAGGGCTGCGGCCAAGGGCGAATGGCACGTCTTCCACGGCCATGCCCAAGCCATAGCAGCCGCCCGGAAGACCGGCACAGCCTTCACTGAGTGACGCCTATCCCATCCCCCGATGCATCGCCCCAAGAGGTGTGTCGGGGGCTGAAGCTCAAACATGGCGGTGCACTACTCAGGACCCTCTCTATCGCCGGCCCCAGATTGCGGTATGTTACTCAAAGGGGGAACTAAAGATGTGCAACTGGCTTGGGGAAAAGAGTGGTGAAATCCAGGCAGTGGCGGCAATTCTCGGCGTTGTTGTTGGTATCGTAGGGTTCGGTGCGACTGCGTGGCAGCTTCGTTCAGCAAATTATTCGCTCCAAGCGTCTAACACTTACACCATTCAACACGATGCACGAGAGTTAGCTGCACAGGTGCTTTCGCGCGGATTTGTCAAAAAATTGAGACAAGGAACGTTGCCAACGGAGGAGCGTGAGGAAGCAAAAAACGACTTCTGGGCGATGCTTAATTTCTATCTTTCTGTCTACAGGCAACTTGAGGCTGGCGGAATCAACGAGAAGATTGGCGACGCCTTCGGGCAGGATTTTTGCCAATTGCTTTCTGAAAAAAGCATGGCGGAGGCATTCGACGAGATGCTGGCCGAGAAGAGAATCACCCAAAACTACGTGGCTATGAGGGAGGCGTGGTGTGCGAATTAGGTTCTTTGCTCCGGCCTTGATTTGTATTGCACTTTGCACCGGCACCCACGCCGGAGAGTTCGGAAATGTGCTCGGCGGTTCAGCGGGTGCAGGACAGTCACGGGACGCCAGTGCAACAGCACTCGAAGCCGTGGGCAAAGTGATCGAAGGGCTTCGTCAGAGGGAGCTTCTGCCAGGCTCCGGTGGCGAACAATTCCAGCAAGCGGCCCAGTTATTTGCAGACGCAGCCAAAAAGATGGAAGCCGTACTTCCCTTTCTTCCTGATGAAGAACTCACCCAGCAGCAGTTTGCATTCCTGACCGAACTCAAGGGAGCAGATGCCCAGACCTATGCAGTGATCGGCGAAACGAAGAGCCTGAAGGACGTCTATCGGAGTTTCGCCAACGTCACACAGCAGATGTCGAGTGCGGTAGGAAGCCTTGCGGGACAAGCGAACGCTTTCCGGACAATCTCTCCCATGCTGATAACGTACTTCCGAGTGGCTGATAGCGTGGTGGCCCTGCAAGAGCGACATTGATTTGCGATCCTCATCTTGCATCGTCATTTCGCTTGACCAAGAGATACACCGCTGCTACCTCTTGAGATACACCAAGGCGGTCGACGCTTTGGAGAAGCGGTAGCCGCAAGCGATTGGAAATAAAGACTCTTCTGGTCTTTTTGCACCCGGTTCGATTTACCAAATTTGTCCGGCCCGGGGAGCCAAATTTTTCAAGGCCTTGAGACGGTCAGGTCGCCCATAGGGGCTGATCTATGGCATGTCTGCAAAATCGTGGTCAGCAGGTTGATTCTCAACTTGACCTGGCGCCGCTGTCCAGCGCTCTCGATGACGCCACGGCATCGGGAAGGTTCGCGCGAGCAGGCATAAGGCCTTGCTGCTATCTCGGCGATCTTATCTCTTGCCGCCGTTCGGGTTGGGTGCCGGTGCCTCTCGCACAACTCGGGGTGGCGGGTCGACATGCTCAAGCTCGGGCGGGGCTTCTTTGTCCCGGCGTTGCACAGGTACCTTCTCCGGTGCGGGCGTCGATGGTGGCTCTTTGATCTTGCTTGGCATAATCGAGTTAACCGCCCTGCCGGTCTCTTGTTCCGTAGCGAGCAGAAAACCTGAATGCGTGGGGAACCGGGAACATCGAAGAGCGTTTTCTCGCATGCTGAAGAAGATCGCCCTCGCCGCCGTGCTGGTCCAGGTTGCCGCGTTTTCGGCTCTCATCACCCAGACGGTCCTCTTCGCGTCCACGGCCACACAGGCCGCCAACGCGCAGCCCGATGACGCAGTTGCTGTGACCGCCGAGAACGAACGGGACAAGCCGGCGCAGCCTATTGTTGCCGGCCAATGCCCAACGCGGCTTGTGGCGAGCAAGGTCTTCACGGGGAACGTAATTACGGCGCAACAATAGCTCGCCATCGATGCCGGCCATCCGTCGATCCCCCCAATTTAAGTCAGGGCGATGTGCTTGAAAGCGCAATGATTCCTGTTACTTGCGGCGCAGGGCGAGTGCGTTTGGGTTGGGCAAGAATTGGTATGATTTCATCGAATATGGAATGCCCGCGCTGTCATGGCAGCGGCAGGGTTTTCGACTGCTCCAAGTGGCACGCGTCAAACGGGCACTGCTGCCCGCAGGGAACCCATCGGGGTGGCTGCCCCGGAAAGACGGGCGCCTGCGCGGAATGCGACGGCCTGGGGACGATGGCGGAGCCTCCGCTGAGAGCCGTGGCGTAATCTGCGAGAGCGGCCCATGCCGCTGATGACGGCGCGGAGGCGCCCGAACGAGCATATCTTACTCTGTTGGTGTTTCTACGGGTGGTGCGGTCAGAACCGTGATGTCCATCCTGGCAATCTTGGATGCCGCGCGGCCTTGCGCGCCAGCATCCATATCGCCGCCTGCGGCAACCATGATTTTGGCCAGATGTCCCACGGCGTCCGCGCTGCGGCCCGGCGAAAATCCTTCGCCGGTTTGCGGCTTCCCCACTGCCGTTTGTTTTTCCGGGACATGCGGATGTTGACTTGCGATAGCGGAAACCATTTGAATCTCCTGTGGCGACGCTTCGAACATTATATTAGCGCTGACTGTTGCGAGGCTGACCTAGCCAGTCGCCAAAAACCGCACCAGGAGTTCGAACAAACGATCGAGCCGCCCCGCTACAAGGTGAACTGGTAGGACAACTCACCTTGTAGCGATGTGAAAACGACGATGCAGGCCCGGCCATCCTGTAGCGCCGCCCTTTTATCAAGGCTAAGCGGTAACCCCACCGCGACCTGACCTTGTGCCGTCCATCCAAGGGAACTGAGCAAGCGGGTCCTGCAGGATCTTGACGGATCTTGCGAAGCCGGCGACGGCATCGCGCGCCACCGTCAGCGGAACCTGGCCGTCGTGAGCACGCTGGCAGGCTCGAAAGGCCGTCTCGAAAATCGGACCCCGCCGTTCCCTTGGCCACTCGTCAAAGAAGTCGAACGCGTCGTCGAGGCAGCCTATTTCTTGAATGAACCCGCCATTCTTGACCAGGACCGGTTGGTCGAACGTCCTGTCACTCATGTAATCCTCCATTCGGCACGGTGGGTTGTTGCTGGTTCGGGAAATCATGCGATTGCATGCTCCGGCTCGGCCAACATGCCGCCACCTCCACGCCCGGGCGGCACCGTTGCAAAGGCCGGGATTGGCGGCGGATCATCGTCGTCATCTCGCCAGGGGTGCCGCATCCAACCGAGACGGCTCTTCCTGCGGCGCCGGTCGAAAGACAGGCTGACGGTTGCCGACACCTTTGAAACACGCGTTTCCCGCCCGGATTCGTCCAGGAGGTGGAGCGCGCGAAGTATGTCGCTGACTTCCACGATGGCGCCGTTGTCCAATTGCCGCAATGCGGGATTGTCAGGAACCGCATGAACGTCGGAAGCCCAGAAAGCGAGCAAAGCCCGTTTTGCACCGATCGTCATCGTCTCCTCGTTCAGCACATCATCCGGCGTCCGCAATCCAGCGGATTCCGCGGCAAGATTTTTCGGTTCAGGTTGGTGAAAACTGTAGGTTTCGGTTCTCATCTCCATTCTCCGCGATCTGTGCCTCCCGGCCGAACCGGGAGGCGGACCGTAGATCTAGGTTCCAGGAATCAGGCGACCTCGCGCTGAGGCTCCGCATCCGAATCGATCAACTGCTTCTTGCCGGGTTGCTCGAGCGAAACCGCTTTGGCTTCGGACCCTATCTCAATGCGCCGAGGCTTGAGTTCCTCGGGCACTTCGCGGATCAGGTCCACCGACAGCAAGCCATTCTCGAGGTTGGCCGCCTTGACCTTTACATGGTCGGCAAGTTTGAACACCTGCTTGAAGTTGCCCGTCGCCAAGCCGCGATGAAGGACCTCCCGGTTTTCCTGGTCGGGTTTCCTTTGGCCGATGACAGACAATTCGGGGCCGTTCTGCATGAGTTCGACCTCATCGAGAGCGAAGCCGGCGATAGCCATCGTAATGCGATAGTCGTGCTCGCCAATCTTCTCGATATTGTAGGGAGGCCAGTCAGAGCGCACGCTTTTTTCGAGCATATCGAAGAGACGGTCGAAGCCGACCGTTGTGCGGTAAAGAGGGGTATAATCAAAGCTTCTCATAGCCATATCCTCCGTGAAGCAACATGGGTTACGAGGCTGTCGCAGCGCCTCTGCGACGCCAGTATGTCGAGCCGAAGCCTCGACGGAAAACGATCTGGTAATCGTGTTTTTTTCCGTCAAGAGGGGCGTAAAAAATTTTCTGGCCGGCAGGCAGGTGCCCAAGGCGCTGCCTTGCGTGCTGCTGGCCACTGCGCGATGTTGACGCCAGGGGTGGAGCGAATCATGCGAAAAATTTTGATGTCCGGACTGCTGCTCGCGGTGGCCTTTTCCGCGAACCCGGCCCACGCGCTGGACAGCAGCGGCACGCCTGTCGTCGTGACACCTCTTGCGTCGCGCACGACGACCGCGTCCGGCCAACCGATCACGTTGCCGCAGAAGAACGTGCAGGTGCTGGTCTCGACCTACGACATCGCGTCGGGCGCGACCTTGCCGGTCCACAGGCACCCCTTTCCGCGCTACGCCTATGTCCAGGCCGGCACGCTGAAGGTCACCAATGTCGAGACCGGCATCAGCAACACCTACAAGGCTGGCGATTTCATCATCGAAATGATCAGCCAGTGGCATCAGGCCACCAATATCGGGGATGTCGAAGTGAAGCTTCTTGTGATCGATCAGGTCGAGCAAGGCGCCAAGAATACGGAATTGCGCCAATAACCGCTAAGTCCGTGCCCGAAGGCGGAAGGCTGTTCGCGCTTTCGCTGCGACCGGCCCGGTGCTAGGGCTGGCGAGAAATCATGGACTGGATCGCCCCTTGACCAAAGCTCTCCGCCTTCCGCTGATCGAAATCTGTGTCGAAGGCATTGACGGCCTTCTCGCGGCCCAAGCCGCCGGCGCCGACCGGGTCGAACTATGCGCCAGCCTGATCGAAGGCGGTATCACGCCGAGCCTCGGCACGGTCCGCGCCGCCCTCGAGCAGGCAAGTGTGCCGTTTCACGTCATGGTGCGGCCACGCGGCGGCGATTTTCTCTACAGTGAGACCGAATATGCCTCGATGCTGGCCGATGTCTCGGCATTGCGCGAACTCGGCGTGCCCGGCGTGGTGTTTGGCTGCCTGAACGCCGATGGCACCATGGACGAGGCGCGCATGAGCGAACTGACGCAGGCGGCAGGCCCCTTGAACGTCACCTGTCATCGCGCCTTCGACATGACGCGCGACCCGGCCGAGGCGCTCGAATCGCTGATCCGCAGCAAGGTCGGCCGCGTGCTGACCAGCGGCCTGCGTGACACTGCCATCGAAGGCTTGCCGCTGTTGGCGGATCTGGTGCGGCAGGCCGGCGAGCGCATCGTCATCCTCGGCTGCGGCGGACTGGATTTGCACAACATTGCCGAAGTGCGCAGCAAAACCGGCCTTTCCGAAATGCATTTCGCCGCCCTCAAGGATGTGCCGAGTGCCATGGACTACCGCAATCCCCATGTCGGCATGGGTGGCTCCGATCTCGATCGCGAGTATCGCAACACGCTCACCGACACATCACTGGTGGCGGCAACGATCGCGGCGGCCAAGGCATGACCTCGACCCCTGCCCCGATAGCCCGTGTGTCGGCCGCAGACGAAGCGGCGATCCTGGCGCTCAACAACGAGCATGCCGCCGAACTGTCATGGCTGCAATCCGAAAAGCTGTCCTTCCTGCTCGGCGAAGCGTTTTACACCAGGCGCATCGGCGATCTCGAAGCCTTCATCATGACCTTCGACCAGGACGCCCGCTACGACAGCCCGAATTTCCTGTGGTTCCGCGAGCGCTATGAGCGGTTCGTCTATGTCGACCGCGTCGTCGTGGCGGCGCATGCGCGCGGCCGCGGCCATGCCCGCCGGCTCTATCAGGATCTGTTCGGCCATGTTGAGCGCGCCGGCTACAATCTGGTCACCTGCGAAGTCAACACCGACCCGCCGAACCCCGCCTCGGATGTCTTTCACGCCGCCCTTGGCTTCACTGAGGCCGGCGACGCCGTCATCCACGGCGGCAAGAAAGCAGTCCGCTATTACGTCAGACCGCTGCAGGCATAGCGAGGGCGGGCGCACCGCAAGACGGCCTGAACGCCCTGTTGCTCACCAGTTGCGGTTGAGCCATTCGCGCGCCGGGCGCTCGATGAGGTAATAGCTGCAGGCCGCGCAAGCGAAGACCGCGGCCAGCATCGGGATCGGCGCGCTGCCTTGCTCATAGACGAATTTGTAGAACGGCTGCTGCCACAAATAGAGCGAATACGACCACAGACCCAACGTCGCCATCGGCCAGGAGGACAGCAATCCGGAAAAATACCGTGGGCTGAAATCGAGTGCGTTGACGGCCAGAGCCAGCAGCGGCACCGCGAAGAGATAGTGGATCGGCGTCGGCACCTGATCCAGGAACAGGACAACGGCGCAGATCGTTGCCACCAGGGCCACATGCTTGCCTCTCAAAAACGCCGGCAGCATGCCGTCGGCCTTCAGCAGGCAGATCGAAGCCGACAGCAGGATCGACGCGATGTGCACGTCGGTGCGCCAATAAGTGGTTTCGTAGTCCATGCCGAAGACCCAGTACGAAACCGCACCATTGGCCATGGCCAGCAAGGCCAGCGCCAGGAGCAGCACGACCACGCGAGAGCGACTTGAGACGATGACGCTGATCAGCGCCAGGATGATGTAGGCGTGCTCCTCGATGCAGAGCGACCAGATATGGTCGAGAGCCCCTGCCCGCGTCACGAGAATGCCGGCATAGTTGTAGGTGAATGTCAGCGCCGTCAGCGCCGCCTTCCATTTGAAGGCGATGAATGTGCCGGACAGCGCAATCATCGCGACGACTACGAAGACCAAAAGAGCCGGATAGATGCGGGAGAAGCGGCGTTTGAAGAATTTTTTCAGCGGGTAGCGTTCGATGAACAGGATCTCGCCCATCAGCCGGCCGCTGAGCACGAAAAAGAATTCGACGCCCAGCACGCCAAGATTGATTCCCGGAACCGGAAAGAAATGGCCGATCAGCACCAGTGCGATCGAAAGCCCGCGCCAGCCGTCGAGATAGGCCAGTCTTGTTCTGGTTGATCTGTCGGCGGCGGATCGGGACGGAACGACATGCGTCGCGGAAATGTCGGTCATGCCGATCCTCTCGCAAATAGGCATGCGAAAGGGCACGACATTTCGAACCCGGCTCGCATTCCCGCCCAAATCCATATTGCAGTGCAATATGGATTTGTGCAAGTGCGAGATTGCCGCCGGTGCAGTTCCAGGTGAAGTGTCGGCGGAAGAAATTGCTCAGGCAAACGATTGGTGCAGGGCGATTCCATTAAAAGTTTGGACAACTACAGGTCGCCACAAAAGGAAAAGGGGCCGCATGACCCCTTCTCCGTGTCCACAACGGATCGTGTCAGGCGTTGGCGGCAGCCACCGCGCGCTTGGCCATCACCGCGATCAGATTGGCGCGGTAGTCGGCCGAGGCATGGATGTCAGTCATCAAATTCTTCGCCGGCACTTTCACCCCTTCGAGTGCCGAGGCCGCGAAGTTCCCGGCTAATACTGCCTCGATCTCCTTCGAACGAAAAACGCCGTCGTCGCCGGCACCGGTAACGGCGACGCTGACGCCATCCTTGCCCTTGGCCACGAACACGCCGACGATGGCGTAGCGCGATGCCGGATTGCGGAATTTTTCATAGGCCGCCTTGGCCGGCGCGGTGAAGGTGACGGCGGTGACGATCTCGCCATCCTTCAACGAGGTCTCGAACAGGCCCTTGAAGAACTTGTCGGCAGCGATCTCGCGCTTGTTGGTGACGATGGTCGCGCCCAACGCCAGCAGCGCCGCCGGATAATCGGCCGCCGGATCGTTGTTGGCGATCGAGCCGCCGATCGTTCCCTTGTGGCGCACCGCCGGATCGCCGATCAGCGATGCCAGATGGGAAAGCGCCGGACAGGCCTTCTTCAGCTTCTCGTCATTGGCAACAGCATTATGCGTGGTGGCAGCGCCGATGGTGACGGTCTTGCCCGACACCGTGACGCCCTGCAGCTCCGTGATCCGCGACAGGTCGACAAGGTCGGACGGCGCGGCAAGCCGCGTCTTCATCGCCGGGATCAGCGTCATACCGCCCGAAAGCAGCTTGGCGTCGCCGGTCTTGATCAGCTTGGCGGCATCGGCGACCGAGGCGGCGCGATGATAGTTGACTGCGTACATTTGTCTTTCTCCCCTGGGTGAAAGAGCGAGCAGGAAGTAGCGAACATTCTCTTCCCTATTCGCTACCCCTATTCGCCATTCGCGTTCAATGTTTCGTCGCGCGGATCGCGGCCCACACGGTGGACGGCGAAGCCGGCATGGCAAGATCGTTGCTGCCGATGGCGTCGGTGATAGCGTTGATCACCGCCGGCGGCGAGCCGATGGCGCCGGCCTCGCCGCAACCCTTGATCCCCAACGGATTGCCCGGGCAAGGGGTGTTCGAGGTCGATACCTTGAACGACGGCAAATCGCCGGCGCGCGGCATGGTGTAGTCCATGTAGCTCGCGGTCAGCAATTGTCCGCTGTTGTCGTAATAGGCGCCTTCGAGCAGCGCCTGGCCAATGCCTTGCGCCAGCCCGCCATGCACCTGGCCCTCGACGATCATCGGGTTGATGATGTTGCCGAAATCGTCGGCGGCGACGAACTGGACGATCTCGGTCACGCCGGTTTCCGGGTCGACCTCGACCTCGCAGATGTAGCAGCCCGCGGGGAAGGTGAAATTGGACGGATCGTAGAACGCCGTCTCCTTCAGCCCGGGCTCCATGCCACCAGGCAGATTGTGGGCGGTGTAGGCGGCCAGCGCCATCTGGAACCACGGCACGTTCTTGTCGGTGCCGGCCACCTTCAGCGCGCCGTTCTCGATGATGATGTCGCCTTCGTCGGCCTCAAGCAGGTGCGCCGCGATCTTCTTGGCCTTGGCCTCGACCTTGTCGAGCGCCTTGACGATGGCTGACATGCCGACCGCACCCGAGCGCGAGCCATAAGTGCCCATGCCCATCTGCACCTTGTCGGTATCGCCATGCACGATCGAGACCGAATCGAGCGGCACGCCGAAGCGCTCATTGACCAGTTGCGCGAAGGTCGTCTCATGGCCCTGGCCGTGGCTGTGAGAGCCGGTCAGCACCTCGATCGTGCCGACCGCGTTGACGCGCACTTCCGCCGATTCCCAAAGGCCGACACCGGCACCGAGCGAGCCGACGGCCGCAGACGGCGCGATGCCGCAGGCCTCGATGTAGCAGCTCATGCCGATGCCGCGCAGCAACCCCTTGTTGGCGGCGGCGGCCTTGCGCTTGGCGAAGCCGGCATAGTCCGACGCCTGCATTGCCGCATCGAGCGAAGCGGCATAGTCGCCGGCGTCATAGCACATGATGACCGGCGTCTGATGCGGAAACGCTGTGACGAAGTTCTTGCGCCGCAGCTCGGCCGGCGAAACGCCGAACTGGCGTGCCGCCGTCTCCATCATGCGCTCCATGACGAAGGTCGCTTCCGGCCGCCCTGCCCCGCGATAGGCATCGACGGGCGCGGTGTTGGTGTAGATCGCCTTCACATTGGCGTGGATGGCCGGGATGTTGTACTGGCCCGACAGCAGCGTCGCATAGAGATAGGTCGGCGTCGCCGATGAAAACAGCGACATATAGGCGCCGAGATTGGCCTGGGTTTCCACCTTCAGGCCGAGGATCCTGTGGTCCTTGTCGAAGGCCATTTCAGCATGGGTGTGATGGTCGCGGCCATGCGCGTCGGTCAGAAAACTCTCGGTCCGGTCGGCCACCCATTTGACCGGCACGCCGGTCTTCTTCGACGCCCACAGGCAGACGATCTCTTCGGGATAGATGTAGATCTTCGAGCCGAAGCCGCCGCCGACATCGGGCGCGATCACGCGCAGCTTGTTTTCCGGCGCCACATTGTAGAAGGCGCTCATCACCAGCCGCGCCACATGCGGATTCTGCGAGGTCGTCCAGCAGGTATAGTGATCCTCGGCCTTGTCGTAATGGCCAAGTGCGGCGCGCGGCTCCATGGCATTGGGCACCAGCCGGTTGTTGATGATGTCCATCTTGACGACATGGGCCGCCTTCCCGAAGGCCGCCGCGGTGTCGTCGGCGTTGCCGATGTCCCAGTCGAAGATCAGATTGTTGTCCGCTTCGGGGTGGATCTGCGGCGCACCCTTGTCCATCGCCTTGGAGGCATCGACGACGGCCTTCAGCTCCTTGTATGTGATCTCGACCGCCTCGGCGGCGTCGCGCGCCTGCCCCTTGGTCTCGGCGACGACGATGACGACGGCGTCGCCGACATAACGGACCCGGTCGAAAGCCAGTGGCGACCACGCTCCCATTTTCATCGGCGAGCCGTCCTTGGAGTGGATCATCCAGCCGCAGATGAGATTGCCGATGCCGTCGGCCTTGAGTTCCTTGCCGGTCAGCACGCCGATGACGCCGGGCATGCCTTGGGCCTTCTTCACATCGATCTTCTTGATCTGCGCATGCGCGTGCGGACTGCGCACAAAGGCGGCGTGCTTCATGCCGGGAACCACCATGTCGTCGACATAGCGGCCGGCGCCCGTGATGAACCGTTTGTCTTCCTTGCGCGCGACCCGAGCGCCAACACCTTCAATGCCCATCAGAAATTCCTCCGGAATTTATGGGAGTAGGGCAGTAGGGAGTAAGGGAGTAGGGAAAAGGGCCTCGTTGCGTTGGCCTTTTTGCCCTACTCCCCTACTGCCCTACTCCCTTATTCCCTTGCCTAAGCAGCTTGTTTCGCCTTACCCTTCGACCCCTTCATCGTCATCGATGCGGCGAGGATCGCCTTGACGATGTTGTGGTAGCCGGTGCAGCGGCAGATGTTGCCGTCGAGCTCGGCACGCACCGTCGCCTCGTCGAGCCCTTCGGGGTGGCGGCTGATCATGTCGGTCGCCGTCATGATCATGCCGGGCGTGCAGAAGCCGCATTGCAGCCCGTGATGTTCCTTGAAGGCGGCCTGCACCGGATGCAGGTCGGCGCCATTGGCCAGGCCCTCGATCGTCAGCACGGTGGAGCCGGAGGCCTGCACCGCGAGCATCGTACAGGATTTGACCGCCTTGCCATCGACGTGGACGACGCAGGCACCGCATTGCGAGGTGTCGCAACCGACATGCGTGCCGGTAAGGCCGAGATTTTCCCGCAGGAAGTGAACCAGAAGTGTTCGGTCCTCGGCAGCACCGCTGACCCGCTTTCCGTTCACCATCAACGAAACGTCCGACATGGTCCCTCCCTGGGTATCAACCTTGGTATCCACGCTGCCGACGCGGTATTCGCGCTTCGGTGGTGCATTATTCGTACACCGCACATCGGACAAAAAACAGCACGTCGCAAACGCGGAACATTGTACTTTCGGTCATGGCCGCGCCCAAACATGCGGTGCCGGTGGCCCCATTGCCAAACCGCCGATTGAAGGCAACAATGTCGGTCGACGCCCGCGCGCCAGAAGCATTTAAAAACAGCCGCGCACAAAAAAGCGTCGGAGGAAATGCGGAGAACATCGCTGGCCAATTCACAGACGCGCTATGCATGCGGCCTGTCGGCGCTCACCACGGACGAGCCCGACATGGAGGCGTTCGCCAAGGCGATCGCACTGGAAGCAGCCGCCATCGACGCAGGCTTTGCCCTGCTGTTCTTTTCCCAGAGCCTGGTCGAAGCCAGCGCCCTTTCCCAGGCGCTCATGACCCACGCACCGGCGCTCCACCACGCCGGCTGTTCGACTGCCGGCGAGATCACGCCGCAAGGTCTCGAGGATGGCCATGTGCTGGCCATGCTGCTTCCGTCCACCGCGTTCACCGCCGTCAGCGTGATGGTCGAAAATCTGTCCTCGTCGGGTATGGACAGGATCACCGGCGAGGTGGAGACCCTGCGGCGATCGCTGCGCGCGCGCCTTGGTTGCGATCGGACGAAAGGCACTTTCGCGCTCTGCTTCATCGACGGGCTCTCTTATGCCGAAGAAGCGGTGAGTTCAGCCATCCACTGGGGCCTCGACGACATTCCGCTGCTTGGCGGCTCCGCCGGCGACGATCTGAAATTCGAGACGACGCGCCTGATCTCGAACGGCAAGGTCACCTCCGACAGCGCCATCATCGTGCTGATATCGACCGAAATTCCCTTCCATGTCTTCAAGACCGACAATTTCGTTCCCACCGATGAAAAACTGGTGGTGACGGCTTCCGATCCCGATCATCGCATCGTGCGCGAGTTCAATGCCACCAATGCGGCGCAGGAATATTCCGCGTCCGTCGGCATCGTCGCGCAGATGCTGACGCCACTGAGCTTCGCCTCGCATCCCGTGGTGGTGAAGGTGGGCGGCCAATATTATTGCCGGTCGATCCAGAAGATGCATGCCGACGGCTCGCTGTCGTTCTTCTGCGCCATAGACGATGGCGTTGTGCTGTCGATCGCTCAACCCAAGGACATGGTCGAATCGACGCGCGCCGCCCTGCGCGATGTCGAGGAGAGGCTTGGCGGTATCGACATGATCCTCGGCTTCGACTGCGTGCTGCGCCGGCTGGACGCGCGCAATCGGCAGGTGTTTCGCGAGATCTCGGAACTCTACCGGGTCAACAATGTCATCGGCTTCGGCACCTATGGCGAACAGTACCGGTCGATGCATCTGAACCAGACTTTCACCGGCATCGCCTTCGGCGAACGCCAGGCGGCGGAATAGGACGGCGCAACAAGATGCCGCTGAGGGACATAAACGATCTTGAAAAGCTGAAGAAGATCAACGCGGCGCTGGTCAGCCGCGTCGAGCGCTCTATGGACCAGCAAGGCAACGCCTTTTCGCTGTTCCAGACCGCGATTTCGCTGGAAAACCGGGTGCGCACACGTACCGAGGAACTGCACTCGACCTTGCGCCGGCTGGAGCAGTCGAACATCGACCTCAGCGCCGCCAAGGAAAACGCCGAACTGGCGAACCTGTCGAAAACCCGTTTCCTCGCCGCTGCCAGCCACGACGTGCTGCAGCCGCTGAACGCGGCCCATCTCTCGGTTTCGGCGCTCGCCGAAGTTCAGACCAGCGACGAGGGCAAGAAACTGGTGCGGCAGGTCGAGCGCTCGCTGGAGACGATGGAGGACCTGCTGCGAACCCTGCTCGACATCTCAAAGCTCGATGCCGGCGTGGTGCAGCCCGACATAAGCGATGTCAGCCTGGAAGCGCTGTTCTCGTCGCTCCGCTCGGATTTCCTGCCGGTGGCGGAGATGAAAGGCCTGTCGCTGAAATTCCGGCCGGTCCATGCGGTGGTCCGCTCCGACCGCACGCTGCTGCGCCGCATCCTGCAGAACATTCTCTCCAACGCGCTGGGCTATACACGCTCGGGCGGCGTGCTTGTCGGCACCAGGCATCGCGGCGACACCATCCGCATCGACGTCGCCGATACGGGCTGCGGCATTCCCGACGACCAGCGCGAGGCGGTGTTCGAGGAATTCCATCGCGGCACCTCGCCGGCCAATGCCGAACTGGACGGTGGCGGTCTCGGGCTCGGGCTCGCCATCGTGCGCCGCATGGCCAGCGCGCTCGGCCATCCCGTGACATTCTCGTCGAAGGTCGGACGCGGCACGATCTTCCACATCGATGTTCCGGTCGGCATCGGTGCGCCAGCCGATACCATCGCCAGCGTTGCCGACATGGAACGGCCGCGCGGCTATGGCCTGTTCGGCACCAAGGTGCTGCTGGTCGAGAACGATGTCGAAGTGCTGCAGGCCATGACCTTCCTGCTCGAACGCTGGCAATGCCTGGTGCGGGCCGCGACCTCGACCGACGATGCGCTCGACATGCTTGGCGACACCGACTGGGTGCCCGACATCGTCATTGCCGACCAGCATCTCGACGGCGGCGATCTCGGCACCACGACCATCGCCGAAGTCCGCGACTATCTCGGCCGCGCCGTGCCGGCGCTGATCGTCACCGCCGACAGTTCGGAAGCGGTCGCCAAAGCCGCCCGCTCTGGCGGCATCGAACTGATGCGCAAGCCGCTGAAGCCTGCGCAATTAAGGGCGCTGCTGGCGCATTTGCTGGCTTAACTAGTCATTTGTCTCCAGAGGGCCGAGCGCAGCAAAGCTCAAAATCCCGCCTGATCCCGAAACAGCTCGGCATTGTCCAGCTTCGAAACCTCGATCACCGCCTGCGTGCGGCTGTAGACATTGAGCTTGCGCAATATTTCCGAGACATGCGCCTTCACGGTCGTCTCGCCGACCTGCAGCTCGTAGGCGATCTGCTTGTTGAGCAGGCCCTGGCGCAGCATCTGCAGCACGCGCAATTGCTGGGGCGTCAGCGTCGACAGGCGCTGCACCATGTCGGCGCGGTCGACGCTGTCGGCGTCCGGCGTGCGGCCTTCATAGGTTTCCGGGACATAGATCGCGCCTTCCATCACCGAGCGTATGGCGGCGGCGAGGTCGCTCTTGCGCGCCGATTTCGGGATGAAGCCGGCAGCGCCGTAGGACAGCGCCTCGGAAATGATCTTCGGCTCCTCATAGCCTGAGACGATGACCACGGGCAGGCGCGGATAGCGGGTCCGGAGTTGCAGCAGCCCGTCAAAACCGTGCACGTCGGGCATCGAGAGGTCGAGAAGCGCGAGGTCGAACGGCTTGGCATCGGCCAGAAGATCGAGCGCCTCGGTGATCGAGCGCGCCTCCACCGTGTCGACTTCCGGATAGGCCATCTGCACGGCGCTGTGCAGCGCCTCGCGAAACAGCGGATGGTCGTCGATGATCAGGAACCGGGCGCGATCGTGGGTTGCGGTCATGGGGTTCATTTCAGTTCGTGAGCGATTAGAATAACCTCTCCACCATGGCCAGATTATTGCCAAATAGTATATCGCCATCTCCGGCGGAAAGTGCCGCCGGCACTTTCTCGACCAAATCGCCTTGTCCAGGCCCTAAATCGGTCGAATGTTCCGGCAACCAAGCAGAGACCCTTGATGACAGAATTCGTCCTTCCCCTGCCCGCAACCGCATCGGTGGCCGTTGCCGGTTCGTCCGATCGTTTTGCGGTGCGCCGTATCTACTGCGTCGGCCGCAACTACGCGGCGCATGCCCGCGAATTCGGCAATGACGAGCGTGATCCGCCCTTCTTCTTCACCAAGCCGGCCGACGCGGTGGTCGATTCCGGCACCGCTATCCCCTACCCGCCGCTGACGGCCAATCTGCACCACGAGATCGAACTGGTGGCCGCGATCGGCAAAGCCGGCTTCCGCATTCCCCGCGACAAGGCGCTGGACCATGTCTGGGGCTATGGTGTCGGCATCGACCTCACCCGCCGCGATCTGCAGGACGAGGCCAAGAAGGCCGCCCGGCCCTGGGACTGGTCGAAGGCCTTCGACCGCTCCGCCCCTTGCGGCCCGCTGGTGCAAGCGCAGGAATCCGGCCATCCACGGAAAGGCCGCATCTGGCTCGCCGTCAACGGCAAGGTCAGGCAGGACGCCGACCTCGCCGAACTGATCTGGCCGATATCGGATATCGTGTCGATCTGCAGCGAGGCGATGGAACTCGAGCCCGGCGACCTGATCTTCACCGGTACGCCGGCAGGGGTCGGCGCGGTTGGCCCCGGCGACACCATAACCGGCGGCGTCGACGGCATCGGGACCATCGAAGTGACCATCGGCCAACCGAAGTGAGGCCATGAGCGAACTCATCCTGCACAACTACTATCGCTCCTCCACCTCCTATCGGGTGCGGATCGCGCTGGAGATGAAGGGGCTGAGCTACGACTACGTCCCGCATCATTTGCGCCATGGCGAGCATCTGGAACCAGCCTATCTCGCGGTCAATCCGCAAGGGCTGGTGCCGGCGCTGATCCTCGGCGACGGCACGCTGCTGACGCAATCGCTGGCGATCATCGAATTCCTCGACGAGACCAGCCCGGAACCACCGCTGCTGCCGAAGGACCCGGCCGGCCGGGCCCGCGTGAGAATGCTGGCGCAGATGATCGCCTGCGACATCCACCCGGTGAACAATCTGCGTGTGCTGACCTCGCTGCGCACTCTGTTCGGCGCCGGCGACGAAGACATCACCAACTGGTTCCGCCACTGGGTGAACGAGGGTTTCCGGCCGCTTGAAAAGATCATGGCGTCGTCGGCGGAGACGGGTACATTCTGCCATGGCGATGCGCCGGGCCTGGCCGACATCTGCCTCGCCGCGCAGATTGCCAGCAACTCCCGCTTCGGCGTCGACTTGACCCCCTACCCGACGATCGCGCGCATCAACGCCGCCTGCCTGGCGCTGCCCGCCTTCCAGAAAGCCGCGCCCCAGAACCAGATCGATGCCGAGTAGAAAAGCCACCGACCCAGGTGAAGCCAAGGCGCTGGCCGATATAGAGGCTTATGGCTGCCACATCTTGCATGTGCTGGAGGAAGGCGACGATCCGCCTTCCACCTATTCGGTTGGAATAGAGCACAACTTCAAGGCGCCGGAACTCATCGTCATCGGCCTGAAGCCGGAAAATCTCCCAGTTCATCATCAACGAGTATTGCAGCCGCGTCCGCTCCGGCGAGGTTTTCCAACCAGGGCAGCGATCGCCCGGTTTTATCGAAGGTTTCGACTGTCAATTCGGCGCCGTTCATATCGACCACTACCGCGAGCATTTCGGCTGGGACCTCTGGTTCTACGACGGCCTGGATTTCGGTGTTCTCCAACTGATCTATCCCACTGTGGACGGGCATCTGGCCGTGGCAGGCCGAGGCGAGCGACTGGTTCCGAGCCTGGCAGCCGCTTCTCGACACCGCGCCGTCGCCATAGGCCTATCTGCCGACGCGCAGAGTCAACGCCCAGAACAGCAGCGCCAACAGGCCGATGCCGGCGCCAAGCACACAGACGCCATTCCAGCCCATTGCACCATAAGCCATGGTCGAGGCGATGGAGCCCAGGGCGCTGCCGACCGAGTAGAAGATCATATAGCCGCCAACCAGTCGGCTGCGCGCATCCGGGCGCCGCGCGAAGATCAGGCTCTGGTTGGTGACGTGGACGGCCTGGATCGCCAGATCGAGCATGACGATGCCGGCAACGAGCAGCCACAGCGACATGCCCATGAAGGCGATCGGCAGCCAGGCTGCCATCATCAGCAGCAGGCTGAAGCCGGTGACCAACTGGCCGCGTCCGCGATCGACGAGGCCGCCGGTCCAGCGCGCACCGAGCGCGCCGGCGACGCCCGCAAGGCCGAAAAGCCCAATCTCGGTATGCGAAAGTGAAAATGGCGCAGCACTCAACGGCAGCACCAGCGGCGCCCACAGCACGTTGAAGCTGGCGAAGATCAGCATGGCCAGCACCGCCCGCACGCGCAGCAGCGGCTCCTGTACGAACAGCAGCAGCACCGAAGCGAGCAGGCGCGGATAGGATGTGCGTGGCCGCTCCGCCTCATGGCGCGGCAGGATGAGGTAGAGAACCATCGCCATGACGAGCGTCAACCCGGCCGAGACAAGATAAACCCAGCGCCAACCGGCGAAATCGGCGACGACCCCTGAAGCGAAGCGGGCAAGCAGGATGCCCAGGATGACACCGCTGGTGACGGTGCCGACCGCCCGCCCCCGCTGCGACGCTACGGCGAGGTCGGCAGCGAAGGCGACCAGCACCTGCACCACCACCGCAAGCAGCCCGACCACCGCCAGGCTCGCCAGCAGCATCGCCGCATTGGGCGCGACCCCGACCGCCACCAGCGCCACGGCAGACAGAATCGCCTGCCCGGCAATCAGCTTGCGGCGATCGAACAGGTCGCCCAGCGGCACGATGAAGAACAGGCCGAGCCCATAGCCGATCTGCGTTACCGTCACCACGATGCCAACCGAGGCCGGCGCGATAGCAAAATCATGCGCCATGGCGTCGAGCAGCGGATGGGCGAAATAGACATTGGCAACGCTCAGGCCGCAGGCGATGGCGAAGATCAGCGCGGTCAATCGTGACAATCCCGCAGGCGGCGGCGCCACCCGAGGCGGCCCATCGGATTGCTCGAGGCTTGTTGCGCCGCTGTTCGCCACCTGCATGTTCATGTCTGCTCTCTCCATAAAAGGTTTCAACTTGAAACCTCTTGCTAGATAGGCAAAACAGTTTTATGTTGCAACCGAAAATCGAATGCTGGACCAACGACTGCCATGGTGAAACGAACGAGCCACCACGAAGCGGATTGCCTCATAGCGCGACCACTGGACGCGATCGGCGACTGGTGGTCGCTGCTCATCGTGCGTGACGCGTTCGACGGCTTGCGGCGCTTCGGCGAATTCCAGAAGAGCCTCGGCGTCGCCAAGAACATCCTGTCGTCGCGGCTGCGCAATCTCGTCGCGCATGGCATCCTCGAAACGGTCCCGGCACCCGACGGCAGCGCGCATCATGAATATGTGCTGACGCAAAAGGGACGCGGCCTGTTCTATGTCCTGGTTGCCCTGCGGCAATGGGGCGAGACCTACTTCGCCGGACCGGGCGAACCCTATACCTTCATGGTCGACAATCTCACCGGCCGGCCGATCAAGCGCCTGGAAGTCCATGCCGAGGACGGTCGGCTGCTTGCCCCCGGCGAAACCCGGCTTGCCGACTTTCGCAACCGCGAAACCGGTTAAGAGCTGCTGCCTGCCAACAGGCGTGGCGGAATCGATTTCCGCTCGACCAGACAGGGAATCGGCTATCGTTTCCTGCAGCACAGAGGGTGGAGTGACCGATGAAAGCCGTCGTCTTCGAGAAATTCGGCGAAGCGCCGACGATCCAGACCGTTCCCGATCCGAAGCCGGCAGCCGATGGCGTCGTCATCAAGGTCGAGGCGACCGGTCTGTGCCGCAGCGACTGGCATGGCTGGATGGGTCATGACGACGGCATCACGCTGCCGCATGTGCCGGGCCACGAACTGGCCGGCATCGTCGTCGCCGCCGGCAAGCAGGTCACCCGCTGGAAGGCCGGCGAGCGCGTCACGGTGCCGTTCGCCGTTGGCTGCGGCCGCTGCTTCGAATGCAATTCGGGCAATCACCAGGTCTGTGAGCACCAGACGCAGCCTGGCTTCACCGGCTGGGGCTCGTTTGCCGAATATGTCGCCATCGAGCACGCCGACACCAATCTCGTGCGCTTGCCCGACGAGATGGAATTCGCCACCGCCGCCAGCCTCGGCTGCCGTTTTGTCACCTCGTTTCGAGCCATTGTCGACCAGGGCCGGGTGAAGCCGGGCGAATGGGTCGCGGTGCATGGCTGCGGCGGCGTCGGCCTGTCGGCGATCATGATCGCCAGTTCCATGGGCGCTAATGTCATTGCCATCGATCTCACCGACGAGAAACTGGATTTTGCCAAAAAGATCGGCGCCGTCGCCACCATCAATGCATCTACGACGCCGAACGTGGTCAAGGCGGTCAAGCAGATCACCAATGGCGGCGCGCATATGTCGATGGACGCGCTCGGCCACCCCACCACCTCGTTCAATTCGATATCCAATTTGCGCCGGCGCGGCCGCCATGTGCAGGTCGGCCTGATGCTGGGCGAGCATGCCCGGCCGCAGGTGCCGATGGACAAGGTGATCGCCTTCGAACTCGAAATCCTCGGCAGCCACGGCATGCAGGCCTACCGCTACCAGGCGATGATGGACATGATCCGCAACGGCAAGCTGAAGCCCGAACTGCTGGTCGGCAAGAGAATCAGTCTCGATGAGGCGCCCGCGGCCTTGATGGCGATGGGCGGCTTCGAGGGCATTGGTATTGGGGTGGTGACGAAGTTCTAAAGCGCGTCGCGTTTGAACGGATCCAGGCGACGCGCTTTAGGTCCTTGTTTTTATGCATGTCGTTCTCCCAAAACCGGGGCCACTTTTGGGCGACATGCATTGGGCGAGGACGGCACCGTCGTCAGGCGGTCGCGCGTCGTGGCAATTCCTGCTTCGCGAATCGCTTGGCGCCTACGACGCAGAGCACGACGCCAAGCGTGACGACCACCATCAGCGGGCTGACCTGCTCGTGCAGCAGCGTCGCTGCGAGTGCCAATCCGAAAAATGGCTGCAGCAGCTGCAACTGCCCGACCGCGGCGATGCCGCCTTGCGCCAGCCCGCGATACCAGAACACGAAGCCGATCAGCATGCTGAACAGCGAAACATAGGAAAGCCCTATCCACGCACTGACGCCGACGCCGTCGAACGAAGGCGGCATGGTCATCAGCGTCAGCACCAGCATGATCGGCAGCGACAGCACCAGCGCCCAGCAGATCACTTGCCAGCCGCCGAGCCTGCGAGACAGCGCAGCGCCCTCGGCATAGCCCAGGCCGCAGGCGATGATGGCAGCCAGCATCAGACCATCGCCCACCGGCGAGGCCGTCACGCCCTGCGTCAGGGCAAAACCCGCGACCAGCGCGCTGCCGATGCATGAAAACAGCCAGAACGCCGGGCGCGGACGGTCGCCGCCGCGCAGCACGCCGAAGATCGCGGTCGCCAACGGCAGCAGGCCGACGAAGATGATGGAATGGGCCGTGGTGACGTGCTTGAGCGCCAACGCGGTCAGCAAGGGAAAGCCGACAACCACGCCAAGTGCGACGATCACCAGCGACAGCAGATCGCCGCGCTCCGGGCGTTTCTGCCGGAACAGAAGCAGCAGCGCCAGGCCAAGCAGTCCGGCAATCGCCGCCCGGGCCGACGTCAGGAATGTCGGATCGAAATCCTTCACCGCCACGCGCGTTGCCGGCAGCGAGCCGCTGAAGATCAACACGCCGATGAATCCATTCATCCAGCCGCTCGCGGTCTTGTCCATCGTATGCTCCGTTTGTCGGCTCCGTATCGCGCGGAGCCGGTGGTATCGCCAGAGACAATGCGGTACAATTATGCAAAACTGTCATGCTTGGCAGAGCAGTACGGATGGACAAACAGACCACAGGAAGCGAGAGCAGCGGAACGCTGGTCGAAGGTGTCATGGCGACGATCCGCCAGCGGATCGCGGCGCGCAGCCTGACGCCGGGAGCGCAATTGCCGTCGATCCGCGCCTTTGCCAAATCCATGCGAGTGTCCAAATCCACTGTGGTCGAAGCCTATGAGCGGCTCGCCGCCGAAGGGACGATCCGCTCGCGGCCGGGCTCCGGATTCTATGCCGCCGGATCGCTGGCGCCGCTGTCGCTGGCCGAGATTGGTCCCCGCCTCGACCGCGCGGTCGATCCACTCTGGATCTCACGCCAGTCCCTGGAGGCCGGCGACGACATGCTGAAACCCGGCTGCGGCTGGCTGCCGGCCTCGTGGATGCCGCAGGCAGGTCTGCGCCGGGCACTGCGCACGGTAGCGCGTGCCGACGATGTCGCACTGGCCGATTACGGCACGCCGCTCGGCCTGCCGCCGCTGCGGCAATTGCTGGCGCGGCGTATGGCCGGGCACGGCATCGAGGCCTCTCCCGAGCAGATCATGCTGACGGAATCAGGCACGCAGGCCATCGACCTGTTGTGCCGGTTCCTGATCGAGCCCGGCGACACCGTGCTGGTCGACGACCCCTGCTACTTCAACTTCCATGCTTTGTTGCGCGCCCACCGGGCCAAGGTCGTCAGCGTTCCCTACACGCCGTCGGGGCCGGATATCGATCTGTTCGCGCAGGCGCTGGCCGAGCATCGGCCGCGCCTCTACATCACCAATTCCGCCATCCACAACCCGACCGGCGCGGTGCTGTCGCCAGTCACCGCCCATCGGCTGCTCAAGCTCGCCGACCAGTCGGAATTGACTATCGTCGAGGACGACATCTTCGCCGATTTCGAACATGCGCCCGCCCCCAGGCTGGCGGCGTTCGATGGCCTGAGCCGCGTCGTCCACATCGGCAGCTTCTCCAAGACGCTGTCGGCGTCGGTTCGCTGCGGCTTCATCGCAGCCCCCCGCGACTGGATCGAGCCCCTGACCGACCTGAAGATCGCCACCACCTTTGGCGGCGGCCGGCTTGCGGCCGAACTGGTGCTGACCCTGCTGAAGGACGGCAGCTACCGCAAGCACATGGATTTGCTCCGCGCACGGCTTGCGCGCGCCATGGGCGAGACGGGCGCCCGCCTGAAGGCGATCGGCATCACACCCTGGATCGACCAGCCGGCTGGCCTGTTCCTGTGGTGTAGCCTGCCGGATGGCGTCGATGCGGCTGAAGTGGCCCGCCGCGCGCTGGCCGACAACATCGTGCTGGCGCCCGGCAACGCATTCAGCCTGTCCGGGACGGCTGGCCGCTTCCTGCGCTTCAACGTCGCCCAATGCACGGACGAGCGGATTTTCAGGGTGATCGAGGCAGCGATGGCGCGACCAAGCTGATCCTGTTGCCTGGACAACCTCCGGCTGCTAAGGGACGGATCTGCGCGTCGAGAGAATATCCGCGCGATCCGGGATAGCGACTATGGGAACCAGCAAGTCAGCAGACAAGTAGGCCGCAACAGCAGTTCGTTGTTGCGGCGGCCCGTCATTTCCCATCTTCAGTGAGAACGGCAGATCGCCGCCAAATGTAGCCATTTGAGCGGATGTTCAATCATGCCTTGTCCAAAAAACCCGACATGGACCACTTCCCTGCCAGCAGCCATGGTGCTGATGGCGCCCTTCGACATCCTGGCCTCGCTGGCCATGGACATCTACCTCCCGATCGTCCCGGCGATGCCGGAGATCCTCAAGACAACGCCTGATGTCATCCAACTGACGCTGAGCCTCTACATGATCTGTCTTGGGCTCGGCCAAATCGTCTTCGGCCCGATTTCCGACAGGATGGGCAGGCGTCCGGTGCTGATCGGCGGCGCGCTTTTGTTTGCAGGCGCTTCCGTCCTGCTCGCCTGCACCTCGCTGGCCATGGTGTTCGTTGCCTTGCGGGTCGTGCAGGCCATCGGTGCATCCGCCGTTCTCGTTGCGACCTTTGCAACGGTTCGAGACGTCTATGCGCAGAGGCTTGAAAGTGCCGTCATCTACGGCCTGTTCAGTTCGATGCTGGCCTTCGTGCCGGCGTTAGGGCCGATTGCCGGTGCGTTGATCGCCGACAATCTCGGCTGGCGCGCGATCTTCCTGACGCTCGGCGGTCTGGCGGTAGCCGCCACCCTCAATGCATGGCCGAGATGGCATGAAACACGACCATTGAATGGCAACGACAGGCGAATGGCGTTTCGTCCCATTCTCTCCAGCTTCGCCTTCTGGGCGTATACGCTCGGCTTCAGTGCCGCCATGGGCGCCTTCTTCGTGTTCTTTTCGACGGCGCCCCGGGTGCTCATGGACCGCGCCGGCTTTTCACAGCTCGGTTTCAGCCTGGCCTTCGCCACCGCGGCGCTGGTGATGATCGTGACCACCCGCTTCGCCAAAAAGTTCATTGCACGTTGGGGCATTGCGGGCAGTGCTATCAGAGGCATGGCGATGTTGCTGCTCGGCGCGGCTCTGCTGGCGGCCGGGCAACTGTTCGCGGCGCCGTCCTTCGCGACATTCGTCTTACCGATGTGGGTCGTTGCCGCGGGTATCGTCTTCGCTGTCTCAGTCACCGCGAACGGTGCACTCGAGGCGTTCGGCGATGTCGCGGGAACCGCCGTCGCGCTCTACTTCTGCATCCAGAGCCTTGTCGTCGGCATCCTCGGCACGCTGTTCGTCATCCTGCTTGATGGAGACACGGCGTGGCCGCTGGTGGGCTACTGTTCGGTCATGGCGACGCTCACACTAGGCGCACTGAGGCATTTGCAGAAACGCCAAACCGAATAGACGGGACAGATGAGAAGCCTGGGCGGTTGGCGCAGGCTTCTCATCGTTGTCAGCGCGACGCCGCGCAGACCTCCCGCACGCGGTCGCGCAACCAGCGTTGCGCCGGATCGGCATCGAGGCGCGGATGCCAGAGCATGGAGATGGTGACCTCGGCGGTGGCAACCGGCAGGGGAAAACTGTGCATGCCGGTGCGTGCACCCTCGGTATGCCGCTCCGGAACGCTTGCGATCAGGTCTGATGTGCGGGCCATGGCAAGGGCTGCCGAGAACCCGGAAACCATGCACACGACCGTCCGCTGCAGCCCGAGCCGGTTCAAAGCCTCGTCGATCGGCCCTTTCTCGCGGCCACGCCGTGAAACGCTGATGTGCCGGCCTGCGGCATAGCGCTCCGGCGTCACCGCGCCCTCGCTCAACGGATGGCCCATTCGCACGGCGCCGATGAAGCAGTCGCGAAGCAATGCCTGGATGCGCACCTCCGGTCCGGTCTCGCCAGCGACGCCTATGTCCAGGTCGATCGCCGCATCGCGCAGCGACATGACGTCTCTATCGGACTTCGGCGCAAAGCGCAGCCGCACGCCGGGCGCATCGGCCTGGATACGGGCAACGAGACGAGGTGCGAATTCTTCGACGAAGCTCTCATTGGTGCGCAGCGTGAAGACCCTGTCCAGGCTCGGGAGATCGAGCAAGGTGGCAGGGCGCAGCAGCGCCTCCGCATCCTGGACGACACGGCCCACCTGTTGTCGCAGTTCTTCCGCACGCGGCGTCGCCACCAGGCCGCGACCGGCGCGAACCAGCAGCGGATCGCCCGTAGCCTCGCGCAACCGCGCCAGCGTCCGGCTCATCGCCGAGGGGCTGAGGCGCAGGCGGCTGGCGGCACGCGCCACGCTGCCTTCGGTCAGCAGGATGTCGAGAGCGAACAATAAGTTGAGATCGGGTGATGTCATCGGCAGATCATGGCATCATATGGCGCCAAACGCACGAATAAGATGCAAATGCTGCGCCTTCCGCCACATTGGCCAAGGAACTAGATCTCCAGCAGTTCCGGTTGTGGGACTGATGGAAGGAGATCGCCGTGGCAATCGCTGAGCAAAATCGGGACGGGCGGCTGACATCGGCGCCGCCACGGATGCAATCCGCCGGCTGGGCGTTGGCAAGCCTGTCGCTCGCCACGCTGCTATCCTCGCTGGGAACCAGCATTGCCAGCGTCGGGCTGCCGTCGCTGATGCAGAATTTCGGCGCGACGTTCCAGTCCGTACAATGGGTTGTTCTGGCCTATCTGCTCGCCATCACCACACTGATCGTCAGCGCCGGCCGGCTGGCCGACATGTTTGGACGCCGGCCGTTGCTGCTTGGCGGCATTGCGCTGTTCACATCGGCATCGGTGCTCTGCGGCCTGGCGCCGACGCTGTGGCTGCTGATCGCCGCACGCGCCGTGCAGGGACTTGGCGCGGCGCTGATGATGGCGCTGACGCTGGCCTTTGTCGTCGAAACCGTGACCAAAGACAGAATTGGCGGCGCCATGGGCCTGCTCGGCGCCATGTCCGCGATCGGCACGACACTTGGCCCCTCGCTCGGCGGCCTTTTGATCGCCGGCTTTGGCTGGCGCGCGATCTTCCTCGTCAATGTCCCGCTGGGTGTGCTCACCTTCGCTCTCGCCTGGCGTGCCTTGCCGGCACGCAATAAAACCGCGCGGCTCGACCGAGGCACGTTCGATGTCATGGGCACTGCCCTGCTGGCCCTGACATTGGCCGCCTATGCGCTGGCCATGACGCTTGGCAGAGGCAATTTCGGACCGCTCAACGTCGGCCTGCTGGTCGCTGCCGGCATCGGTGTTTTTCTTTTCGCCGCCGCGCAGGCGAGTGTGAAAAACCCCTTGATCCAGCTTGCCAGCTTCCGCGACTTCCAACTGAGCGCCAGCCTCGCCATGAGCCTCGTTGTCGCGACGGTAATGATGGCGACTTTGGTGGTTGCCCCGTTCTATCTTTCGCGAGGACTTGGGCTCGATGCCGCAATGGTCGGCCTCGTGCTGTCGACCGGGCCGCTTGTCTCGGCCCTGTCGGCGCTGGTGGCTGGACGCCTGACCGATCGCTTCGGCGCCCACAAGATGATGGTCGCCGGCCTGCTCAGCCTCACGACAGGCACGTTCCTGCTGTCGCTCGCCATGGTGACGCTCGGCATTGCCGGCTATGTCGTTCCGATCACCGTCACCTGCATCGGCTACGCGCTGTTCCAGACATCCAACAATGCAGCCGTCATGGCCGGCATCAGTGCCGGCCAGCGCGGCGTCGTCTCCGGCCTGCTCAACCTTTCGCGCAATCTCGGGCTGATCACCGGCGCCTCGTTGATGGGTGCCATATTCGCCGTCGCATCGGCCGAAAAGCACCAAAGCATTGGTCTTCTGAGTTCCGAGGCCGCCCGGGGGATGCAGGTCACATTTCAGACGGCGACAGTGCTGGCGCTGGTCGCGCTGGTCTTCGCGCTGCTCTCTGCCCGCGCCGCAGGCCGCACGGAATCCAGGGGTTCGTGACGCGCCACACCGCTCAGAGAGTAGAATTCCCAAACAGGCTCAGGCGCCTGCCCGCTTGCGGCGTTCATAGAGCATGACCAGCGTTTCAGCCGTCAAAGCAGGCTTTTCCTCGCCTTCGATCTCGACCGTATTGGCTGCCTTCATGAGATACTGGCCGGGCCCCCTGTCCTCCATGGACAGCAGCGTGATGCGCAGCCTGATGCGCGCGCCGACCTTGACCGGCGCCAGGAAGCGCACCTTGTCGAAGCCATAATTGAAGGCAGCCTGGGTGTTCTCGGGCACGATGCCCATGCCGAGCGCCAGTGCGCCGATGATCGACAGCGTCAGATAGCCATGCGCAATCGTCGTGCGGAACGGGCTTTGCCGCCGCGCCCTTTCAGGGTCGACATGGATCCATTGGTGGTCGCCGGTGCATTCGGCGAACTGGTCGATGCGGTTCTGGTCGACCGTCGTCCACTCCGATACGCCAAGCTCCTGCCCGGCCATCATCCTCAACTGCTCGTAGGTCGGCGGCGCTTTAGGCCGTATTTCGTTCATTCCTGGTTTCCCGATCGCTTCCAAAGCCTCCGGACCACGAACTGACGGCCTCTGTCAATTCGCTCGGCGCGAATCCGTTCCGCCGGTTTCGGCCGCAATCGTGCCACGCCGCGAGCGCAGTCGCAGGCTAAATCGGGATTTCCAGGCTTCAGGGGCCGCTGGCAGCAACGAGCCAGCCTCGGCCATTTCCGCTACTTCTTCTCGTAGCCGGCGCGGATTTCCTCCATCGCCTCCTTGATGCGCGTGCGCAGGATGTCGACCGATTCGGCGCCGGATTTCTTGACCAGTTCAGCCACTTCGCCCGCATTCTTCAATGCGACTTCGAAAGACTTTCTGGCAAACTCCGTCTGTTTGGTCATCAGTTCCTGCGGATTGCCCGGCGCCCTGTAGCTTTGCGCCATGTCCGTGACCTCGCGCAGCGTGTCCTCCAGCATCTCGCGCTGCCTGGACAACAGCGAGGTCGCGCCGGCGGCACTGGCTCGTGCCGATTTCTCCAGCGCTTCGAGGTTCTTGCGGTGATGGGCGAGGATCACCTCGACATCGACATTGGGCACCTTCAGGTCGCGGCCGAACCTGCCGAACATGTCCATGAAGGAATCGGATTCCGGTTGTTTCGCCATGCTCGTTTGCTCCCCTTTGCCGCATGATGCGGGCACCCTCGGCGGGAGAATAGCACTCGCATGCCGTGAGTCCATTCGGACACGGAGGAGTGAGCGCCAGTCTGGTCGCGCATCAATTCACGAGGAACAGCCGCTCGGCCACATAGAGCACGACACCGGCGAGCCCGCCGATGATCATGCCGTTGAAGCGGATATACTGCAGGTCCCGACCGATGTTCATCTCGATCAGCCGCGTCAGCTGCGCAAGATCCCAGCGCTTGACCTGGTCGGCGATGAATGTCGACACGCCGGCCTTCTGGCTGTCCACGAACGACGCCAGAGCCACCACGAACCCTTGGTTCATGTCGGCCCGGATCTGCGCATCCCCGGCAAGATGGCGACCGACCTCGACGAACATGTTGGCAAGATGCGCGCGGACAACCGAATTCGGCGCCTTGGCGTCCTGCTCGATGAACTGGCTGAGGCTTGCCCACATCTCGCCGGCCAACCCCTTGACCTCCGGCCGGGCCAGGAAGTCGCGCTTCAGCTTCTCGGCCCGTTTGGCGTATTGCTTCGATGTTCTCAGCTTCTCGACGAAGCCTTGGGCGAAGCGGTCGAATTCGGCGCGCATCGGGTGGTCGGGATCGGCCCTCACCTCGTCGAGAAGCGAGCCGGCCGAGGCGACGATCTTCTTCAGGAGATAGGCGTCGGCACGGAACAGGTTGAACAGCGACGGCAGTTCCTCGCGGATCTTTTCGCGCATCGTCGCCAGCGCCTGTTCGTCATTGAGGAACCTGCCGATCACCTTGGTGAACTCGTCGAACAGTTTCTGGTGGCGGCGGTCGTCGGTAAGCGCTGACAACAGCTCGGCGGCCAGCGGCGCCAACGGCACCTTTTCGATCTGTTCCAGCATGCGGCTGGTGACGAAGCCGCGCAGGCCGGATTGCTCGACAGCGGCCAGCGTCTGCGGCACCAGCCGCACGACGAAGCGCGACAGGCCGGCGGCGCGCTCCGTATCGGCCAGCCAGTCGGCGACGAGTGCCGAGAAATCGACCTCGGCGAGCTTTTCGCGCACCGGTTCAGGCGCCAGGAAGTTGACCTCGATGAAGCGACCGAGATTGTCGGCGATGCGGTTCTGGTTCTCCGGGATGATGGCGGTGTGCGGGATCGGCAGTCCCAGCGGCCGCCTGAACAGCGCCACCACCGCGTACCAGTCGGCCAACCCGCCGATGGTCGCGGCCTCGGCAAAGGCGGCGACGAAGCCGAGCCATGGATAGGTGCGCTCGAAGGATTTGGCGAGCGCAAACACCAGCACGCAAAGCGCCAGTGCGGCCGCCGCGAGGAATTTCGTCCGCCGCAACGCGGAAAGCTTGGCATCCGCCTCGGCATCGAAACGGACCGGCGCCAGGGGCGAAGCCGATTGTGACATGGGTGAGCCGCTCCTCATCGATCTCAGCCTATTTAGTGTTCCGATGGCCGAAATACCCGCGACAGCGGGTTTCGCCAGGAACTTTCCCCGGCCGCGCACACAAAGTTGAGGAGAAAATTCATCTATCGGGCGAAGCTAGTCTGGAATTATTCCAAGGTATAGGCCATATTCCGCCGAGGCCAATGTGGCGAATCCGGAAATTCGGGTCAAAGCCATATCAGCAAAATTTCCAGATCTGGCGTGGTTGCACCGCACCAGTGCCTTGTGAGGACAAAATGCGGCTTACGCGCCAGACCAACTATGCCATGCGCATCTTGATGTATTGCGCGGCCAATGATGACCGATTGAGCCGCATCCCCGAGATCGCGGCCGCCTATTCGGTGTCGGAGCTTTTCCTGTTCAAGATCCTGCAGCCCCTGGTCGAGCACGGCCTCGTCCAGACCGTGCGCGGTAGGAATGGCGGCGTCAAGCTTGGCCGGGCGGCCGAAGCCATCAGCCTGTTCGATGTCGTGCGCGTGACAGAAGAGAGCTTCGCTATGGCCGAATGCTTCGAGAACGATGCCGCCGAATGCCCGCTCGTCGATAGCTGCGCGCTGAACTCGGCGCTGCGCGAGGCGCTGAACGCGTTCTTCGCCGTGCTGGAGCGCTATACGATCGCCGACCTCGTGGCGGCACGTCCAAATGTGCGCAACCTGCTCGGAATCGACATGCTGGAGCGCCGCGCACCAGCTGCCTGACCCAGCAGGGGCGCGGGCTAGATCTGCAATCAGGCCGCTGACTGAGGCAGCACGAACGGCATATTGCCGGCCGGCAGCACGCCGACCCTGAGCCGGCAGTCGAACACTTTTTCGATCAGGTCATCGCTCAGCACATCCCGCGGCGACCCGGTGGCGGCTAGCCTGCCGCGATGCATGACGAAGATCCGGTCGGCATACATGGCCGTCAGATTGAGGTCGTGCAGGATGGCGACCACGCCGCCGCCCCTTCTGGCGAAGTCGCGGGCAATGTTCATGATGATCAGCTGGTGCTTGATGTCGAGGCTGGAAACCGGCTCGTCGAGGAACAGAAAGCGCGGCTTGCCGTCGAGCACCGGTGCCCAGACCTGGCTCAGCACGCGTGCGAGCTGAACGCGCTGTTGCTCGCCGCCCGAAAGCTCCTGGTAGAAACGGCCGGCAAAGCCGTCGAGATCGACACGCGCCAGCGCCCGTTCCGGCAGCCGCGCATCCTCGCCCGGCAAGACGCCTGAGCGGCCGCCGACAAGGCCGAGCTTGACCACTTCCCGCACGGTGAACGGGAACGACAGCGTCGTCGCCTGCGGCAGCACCGCACGATGGACGGCCACCTCGACCGGCTTCATCGTCGAGAGATCTCGGCCGTTGAGGGCAACGCGCCCGGTGTAGGCGAGTTCGCCGGAAAGCGCTTTGAGGAAGGTCGTCTTGCCCGAACCATTGGGGCCGACGATGGCGGCGATCTCGCCGGGCCGCGCGTGGAAATCGATACCGCTGACGATAGGCTTGCCGGCGATATCAACCGAAACATCCTTGGCCTCGATCATCAAGCCTCACAAATCAACCACGCCGCGCTTGCGCAGCAGGATCCAAAGGAAAAACGGCGCGCCCGCTATCGCGGTGACGATGCCTATCGGCAGTTCGGCCGGCGCAACGATGGTGCGTGCAACCGCGTCGGCCAGAAGCAGCAGCGAGGCACCGAGCAGCGCCGACGCCGGCAGCAGATAGCGATTGTCCGGACCAATCAGCAGGCGCAGCAGATGCGGTACCACGATGCCGACGAAGCCGATGCCGCCGCTGACGGCGACGGATGCGCCGACCGCGGCAGAGACGCCGACGATGGCCGTGTATTTCAGCCGCTGCACCGGAATGCCGAGATGACCGGCGGTCGCCTCGCCAAGCGCCAGCGCGTTGAGGCCGCGTGCCAGGAACGGCATCGCCGCCAGCGCCAGCACGATGATCGGCCCTACCGACGCGATCTTCGCCCAGGTTGCGCCGCCGAGCGATCCGAGTTGCCAGAAGGTCAGGTCGCGCAACTGGCGATCATCGGCCATGAAGATAAGAATGCCGGTCAGCGCCATGGCGAGCGCCGCCAGCGCGATGCCGGCAAGCAGCATTGTGGCAACCGAGGTTTGCCCCCGCCGCGTCGCGACCTGGTAAAGCACCAGCGTGGTGGCGAGCCCGCCACAGAAGGCCGCCAGCGGCAGTGCAAGCGTGCCGAGCAAGGCGGTCACCGGAGCCAATATCGTGGCGCCGAGCACGATGACGGCAACCGCGCCGAGGCTGGAGCCGGCCGAGACGCCGATCAGGCCGGGGTCGGCCAGCGGATTGCGGAACAGTCCCTGCATAACCGCGCCGGAGACCGCGAGCGCCGCGCCGACCAGCATGCCGAGGATGATGCGCGGCAGGCGGATGTCATAGACGATCAGGCTGTCGCGGGCGCTCACCGCGGCGTCATCAGGCACTGTGCCGAACAGCCAGCCCCCGATGACGTTGACGGCCGATGCGTCCGAAGCCCCCGATGTCAGCGACAGAAAAACGGCAGCCGCGAGCCCCAGGCACAGCAGAAGGATGACGATGCGGGCGCGGCCCGACCTGTCGCCTTCGGATACGCTTGCCATCACCGGGCCGGCGATCGATTGATCGACCATGATCCGCCCGTTCAGTCCGTGACCTGCCCGCCATAAAGCGAGACAGCGAGGTCGTGGATGGCATCGGCCGTGCGTGGCCCGAAGCCGAGCAGATAGGCGCCGTCGATGCGGATCAGTTTGCGCGCCGTTCCGGCCGGCGTCAAGGCGATCGACGGATTGCCGAACAGTTCGTCGTCCGACACCGGAGGTCCGGCATTGCTCATCATCAGGATCACGTCCGGTCTGGCGGTTATGATCGCCTCGTCGGACATTTGCTTGTAGCCGGAGAAGCCCTCGACCGCGTTGACGCCGCCAGCCAGCTTGACCATACCGTCCGCCGCGGTCTCGCTGCCGGCCGCCAGGATCTTGCCGCCTTGTATCGACAGCACGAACAGGATGCGCTTGCGTTCCTTGATCGACGTCGTCTGCTTCTCGGCTGCCGTGAGCTTGGCATCGAGTTCCCTGGCCAGCACCTCGGCCTTGGCGTCGACGCCGAGCGCCTTGCCGACGATACGGACCTTTTCGAGGATGCCTTCGTGGCTATAGTGCTCGGGCACTTCGATGAACGGGACGCTCGTCTTCTTCAAGACGTCGACGGCTTCCTTGGGACCGCTGCCATGCAACGCCAGGATGCCGGTCGGGTTGACCGAGAGCACGCCTTCCGGTGACAGCGCACGCATGTAACCGACATCGGGCAGATCAAGCGCCGCCTTTGGGTACCGGCTGGTGGAATCGCGAGCCACCAGATGCTTTTCCTCGCCGAGCGCATAGACGATCTCGGTGATCGAGCCGCCAACGGCCACGATTTTCGAAGGATCGGCAAACACGGCCGTGCCTTCCATGGCGCTGGCGGATTGCAGTGCGATAACAGCCATGGAGAGACCGATCACCGGCCCGAAAATAGATCCGCGCACGGTCGACAATCTTGGGAAAAAACGCATCGCATTTTCCTCAGGCTGCGGTCGGGCTTGGGATGCGCGGCAGGTTTTCCGCCAGGAAGCGCCAGTCGTCCCGCTCGCTTTCGCCTTCATGGCGCTTGCCGAAGAACTGGATGAACATCTTGCCGCCGGAATCATAGACCTCGAGCGAGGTGACATGACCGTCCTTGGTCGGCTTGCGCACCGCCCAGACCTCCTGGATGTGGTCGGTCCGCAAATGCAGGTGGAAGGTTTCGTCCAGCACGTTGATCCATGGCCCCATCGGTTTGATCGACTTGATCGGACCGGAATGGATCTGGATGCAGCCGCGGTTTCCCACAAAGCACATGATCGGCATCTCGCCCTCCGCAGCGTGATGAAACATGGCACGGACGGCATCATTGTCGAGCTGCCAGGCATAGTCTTGCCCGACCAGGCGCACCGCCTGCCGGCGGCTGAGCTTCAGCGTCTTCAGCATGCCGAAGAACTGGTGCACATCGGTCAGCCGGCTCCAGCGGTCGCGCAGATCGTCGAGATTGGCGGCCGCTTCGTCGCCATGGCTCTCGTCATCGGGGAGTGGTCCCGAAATGTCGACGGTCGGCTCCTGATTGGACGATTCGAGCGCGGCAACCAGCTTCTGATAGGCATAGAGGCTGGAGGCCGGACGCAAATGCACCTTGTGCACGGCCTCGCCCGCCGCATCGAAAAACTGCAGGCTGCGGCGGATTTCGTCGCCGTCTCGCTTCTCGACGGCAAAGCCGTGTGCCCAGACCTTCGGGAAGATGCGCAGGTCGATGTTTTCGCCAAGCACCATGGCATTGTGGTTGCCGGTGACGACCTTGTCATAGACGCCGATCTTTTCGTGCACCGCGCTCTCATTGCGGGTCAGCGCCATGACCTCGCCGACGGCCTCGAGGCCGGTCAGAAGATCGTTGACGCGCGGCTCGATGCGCACGACGCCGTCGCCGCAATGCGCGGCGACCAGTTCGGCTTCCGAAATGCCGAGCTGGGCAGCCAGATCACGCTCGCGCGTCTTCGGATTGTCTGTCCGTGCCCGCCGGATTTCATGCGGGGCGGGTTTTACGCGCTGATCCATGTTTCGTCCCTGCTGCCTAGAGCAATTCCGGGAAAAGTGTGAAACGGTTTTCCGTCCGGAATTGCGTTAAAACAAAGAGCTAGAGCGGTTCGGCGTTTCCGTGAAACGGTGAACCGCTCTAGCCTTACTTGTTGAGAATGAGCTTGCCCTGACGGGTGATCTTCAGCCGGTAGAGCGCACCGTGATGCTCAATGCCGATCTCGTGCTCGCCCTGGAACAGAGTGTTGCTGGACAGGGTTCGCACCGCCAGCGGAACCCGGTCGAAACGGGTGGGGGCCGAGGCATCGTCGGAACGGCGGACGCGATAGCGAAAATCGTTGGGATTGTGGGTGTTCATCTCTGTCGATCCCTTTCCTGTGCCGGGCGTCTGGCTAGGCGTTGCGTAATCCGATTCATTTCTTGACTTGAATAATCATGTTTACTAGTCAGTGCAATACCGGATTAAATGAGTCAACATTTAAGACGCCGGAGACGATCAAAAATGCCAGCCAGCCCCGGGCCAGCCAGCATGAAACCTGGACTTTGGAGTTGGGGCATGGGGTTGGTGACTTGGGAATGGCGTAGCCGGTCGGCGGCGAACGGCGCGGCGGCATTGTTGGCAAGCGTGGCGGCTATCGCCTTGTCGGCGCAATTGGCTAACGCCCAGCAAGCGGCCCAGCCGACAGAGCAAACGAAGAAGGCTGAAGAAGAAAACGCCGCACCAGCGGGAGCAACGCTGCTCGACAAGATCCTCGTCATCAGCCGCACCGGCGAGACGGCGATCGAATCGCTGGCATCGACCAGCCATGTCGGCCAGGAACAGCTCGACCGCCGCATGGCGACGACGCCGAATGAGATGCTGCTTGGCGTGCCCGGTGTCGCGGCGCAGGCCGACGCCAGACGCGTCAGCACCAGTATCAACATCCGAGGCTTGCAGGATTTTGGTCGCGTCGCGGTCATCGTCGACGGCGCCCGTCAGAACTTCCAGCGTTCCGACCACGGCACGCAGTCGACCTTCTACATCGACCCCGAACTCGTCAAATCCGTGGATGTTATCCGTGGTCCTGTCGCCAACACCTATGGCTCAGGCGCCATCGGCGGCGTCGTCTTCTTCGACACCAAGGACGCCGGGGATTTCCTTAAGCCGGAAGAAACATGGGCCGGCTCCGTCACGGGACGCTATGAGAGCAACGGCAAGGGCTGGACAACAAGCGCATCCGGTGCCTACCGCCTCAACGAGAACTGGGATGTGCTCGGCAACATCGTCTACCGCAACTATGACGACTACAAGGATGGCGGTGGCGACACCGTCAAGGGCACCGGCTTCGATGTGCTTAGCGGCCTGCTCAAGACCACCATCCGGCCGACCGACAACAGTGAGCTGAAGCTCGGCTGGGTCGGCTCAAGCGACGGCTGGAACGAGATCAGCGGCGGCGTGCCGGTCAATGACGTCGACCTGAAGTCGAACACCTTCACCGCCCGCTACAACATTACGGATGAGGACAAGAGCTGGCTCGATCTCCATATCAACACCTCCTACAACAAGACCAATCTCGATCTGACCAGCCTCGTGCCTCTCAACCGGTTTGACCCGAGCACCGGCCTTCCAGTTGTTTTGCCGGCTGGCTCGACATCGACATTCGACATCGGCACGACCAGCATCGACATTTGGAACACGTCCAGATTCGAGACTGCGGGAATCGCGCACGAACTGACCTATGGCGGCGACTGGGCCGGCGATAAAGTCGAGACCGGCGGCACGGCCGGTGGCGACAGCTTCTATACGCCTTCCGGTAAGCGGAACGTCTCCGGCGCCTATGTCCAGGACAAGCTCACCTGGGAGTGGCTCGAAGTCATCGCCGGGCTGCGTTACGACAATTACAGCCTCAAGGATGACACCCACGAAACGTCGGGGGACCGGTTGTCGCCGCGCATCACCGTCGGCGTCTCGCCTTTCGACAGCGCCAGCCTTGCCGGCCTGCAATTCTACGGCACCTATGCGGAAGGATACCGGTCACCCTCCCTGTCGGAAACACTGATCAGCGGTCGCCATCCGGCAGGTGTCACCTTCCCGTTCCTGCCCAATCCCAATCTGCGGCCGGAAACCGGAAAGACCGTCGAATTCGGCGTCAACTACAAGCAGGATGACATCCTCGAAGCCGGCGATGCGCTGCGCATCAAGGCAGCCTATTTCAACAACGATGTCGAAGACTACATCGATGGCGTTACCCTGTCGCGGTTTGACCCGACAGCCGGCTGCCCGAGCGGACCCGGTATCCCGATATGCTTCCAGTACCAGAATTTTGCCAAGGCCAAGATCGACGGCTTCGAACTTGAGGGCGTCTATGATGCCGGATGGGGCTATGCCGGGCTTTCGGCCTCAATCACCAATGGTCATACCATTTCCTACAAGGACGTTCGGGCCGACCTGCTGACCATCCCCTCATCCCAGGTCACCGCGCAGCTCGGCTTGCGCTTCCTCGAGGACAAGCTGACCGTGGGCGGCGAAGTGCAATACAATGGCAAGCCCAAGGGCAATCCGATCGCCGAGGACTACACGCTGGTCAATGCTTTCGCCAGCTACCAGGCGACGGACAATTTGAAGATTGATTTCCGCGCCGACAATCTGTTCGATGTAAAATACGCCAACCCGCTCAACCTGACCACGGCCGGCCAGCCGCCGCAGCCGGTTTTCGCGGCTTACGAGCCCGGCGTCACCCTGAAGCTGGCGGCGACGATGCGATTTGGAGGCTGATGACCATGACGAGCTTGATGACATCCCTTCGTCTGCTGACCTCGATGCTGGCGATGTCGCTTGCGATGGTTCCGGCGTGGGCACAAGAGTCCGCGCCGGTCCCTGCGCTGACCCTTGAACTCAACGGTGCACAACCTTCCGACAAGGGTTGCCGCCTGACGTTCGTGGTCAACAACAATCTCGGCGCCGACCTGTCCAAGGCGGCGTTCGAGATCGCCCTGTTCAACGAGGCCGGCGTCGTCGACCGGCTGACCGTGCTCGACTTCAAGGAATTGCCGGCAGGCAAGACCAAGGTGACGCGTTTCGATCTGGCCGGCACCGAGTGCTCGAAAGTCAGCCGCGTGCTGATCAACAGCGCGACCGAATGCACCGGTACCGGCATCGAACCGAACGCCTGCATGCGAAAGCTGAAGACGGACACCAAGACCGGGATCGCTTTCGGAGTCTGAGGTGGGGCTGCATCATGCATTCCCGCGAAACACCGTAGTGCAGCCTCTGGCCGGCGATAGCAGACTGCCGGCGAACGATCTTGATTTGACAACTCTGCTCTTGTCGCTGCAGGTCTCGCGGCGAGACATGCAGGACATCAATCCCCTCCCCGAGGCCGGCGCCGAGCTGACCATAGAGCCAAGCGAGCCGCTCGCGCTGCCGCGGCCATCGGCCTGGAGCCGCAAATGGACGGCGGCGATCGTCGTCTCCTGCCTGCTCCATGTCGCGGTGGCGGCGGCCTTTCTGATCTCCCCTACGGGGATTTCCAGTTTCCAGGACGCCGAGCAGCCGGAAGGTAGTGAACAGTCGGGCAGCAACGTGGCCGGCAGCGCGCTGGACAAGGACCCGGCGGCAATAAACGTTGCACTGGTGCCCAGCCCGCAACCGGCCAAACCACAGCCGGCAACGCCGCCCAAGCCGTCGCCGCCAACGGAGCCTTCGCAACCCGTGAAGGACGCAGCAAAGCCGCTCAAGCCTTTGCCGGAAGCTGTCAAACAGCAGACGCTGACGCCCGACATATTGGTGGCCGGTGCCCCGCGCTCCGATGATCAGACCGTGGATAGGAAGGCCGAAACACCAGCGGAGCCAACCGTTCAGGCCGAGAGCACGGAAGCGCCTGTCGCCGTTCCGGAGCGGCCTCCGATCCCTAGAGCCAGGCCAACTCCGGCAGCTGCCCCTTCAGAGATGGCGGATGAGAAGCGCGGCACGGCGTATGGCGAGGACCGGTCGGCGCAAGCAGCCAGCAAGGGCAAAAGGCAAAAGGAGGCAGGCACGGCCGCGGAAGACAACTACCGCGGCGATGTTTTTAGAAAGCTCGGCAGCGTCAATCGCACCCTCCCGCCTTCCCTACAGCTGGCGGCACGCAACAATGCGGTTGTCACATTCGTCATAGGCAGGAAGGGCAACATAAACGAGTTGCGCATTCTGGAAACCTCAGGATCGGCGGCTTTCGATCAGGCAGCGCTTGGCATTGTCCGCAAGGCAGCCCCCTTCCCTCCGATTCCACCACAGGCAGCAAGCGCAAATTTGGAGTTCGAGACCGAAATCGGCCCATTTTGAATGTGCGCAGAACAAACGCTGCAGCCGCCAATCGTCAACATCCGCACGAAAGGAACCGCCATGTACATCGCAATGAACCGCTTCAAGGTGCAGACCGGCTCGGAGAACGATTTCGAAGCCGTCTGGAAGAACCGCGATTCCAGCCTTGCGGAGATGAAGGGGTTTAGGGAGTTCCATCTGCTGCGTGGCCCGGTCAACGAGACCGAAGGCTACACGCTTTTCGCGTCGCACACGGTGTGGGCCAGCCACGACGATTTTATCGCCTGGACCAAGTCCGAGAATTTCCGCGCCGCCCACAGGAATGTCGGCACGACAAAGGTCCATTATCTCGGCCACCCCCAGTTCGAGGGTTTTTCGGTCGTCGAAGGCGCGTAATGCATGTCGGCCAAAAGTGGTCCCGGTTTTGGGACAACGACATGCATAGAAGCAAAAGTTGACCGGGGTCAGGCCCCGGCCAGCAAGCTCGCATTGCCGCCCGCAGCGGTGGTGTCGACGCAGACCGCGCGCTCATGCGCATAAGCCGCCGGGTTGAGCACCTCGGTGACCAGCGGCACGATTGGGCCGGAGCGGTCGGCGATGACCTTGCGCACGATGCGCGCGGCCTCGGACGTGCCCGAAAAAGCGACGACGTCGACGCGTAGCGCGCGCGCCTCGACCGGATCCGGCCGGCCGTCGATGGCGGCCAGCGGCAGGCCCTTGCCGGTCAACGCGGAAAGGGCTGCCGGTGCACCCGGCGCAACGGCCAGCACGGCATTGCCGGCGGCGAGCGCCTGGATCGTCTGCGCCAGCAGCGTATCACCATCGGGACCGAGGCACAGCACCCGTCCGCGTGGCGACAGCGAGAGCGTGTTGGCCTCGCCGGTCGGCCCGGGCAGGTCGATCTGGCCGAAATCGATGCCGGCGGCGGCACCTATGGCCGCAGCACCCTTGCCGCGCAGATGCTTCCTCAGAATGGCGATCCGGTCCGGACGGGTCGACCAGCCGCCAAGTGTGGGATCGGGCAGATTGTCGGCAAGTTCGGTCGCCGTCACCTTATGGCCATCCTGCAAATCGGTGCCAGCCTCCGGCCCCTTGCGGAAGCGGCGGAGATAGTGCGGACCGCCGGCCTTCGGGCCGGTGCCTGAAAGCCCCTCGCCGCCAAACGGCTGCGAACCGACGACGGCGCCGATCTGGTTGCGGTTGACATAGATGTTGCCGGCATGGATGCCGTCGACGAAATGCTGCACGCGGCCCTCGATCCGGGTGTGCAGCCCGAAGGTCAGGCCGTAGCCCTTGCGGTTGATGGCGGCGATGACCGAGTCGATCTCGTCGGCGTCGAAACTGGCGACATGCAGCACCGGCCCGAACACCTCGCGCTCCATGTCCTCGATACCCTTGACGCGGAAGACGTGCGGCGCGACGAAGCGGCCCTCCTTGGGTGCCTCTAGCTTGGCGATCAGCCGGCCCTGCAGGCCCATTTTCGTGCAGTACTCGCGGATCGAGTTCTGTGCCTCGTCGTCGATGACCGGGCCGACATCGGTCGAAATCCGCCAGGGATCGCCGACATTGAGCGCCTCCATGGCGCCCTTCAGCATCTCCAGCATCTTCTTCTCGACGTCCTTCTGCACATAGAGCACGCGCAGCGCCGAGCAGCGCTGGCCGGCACTCTGGAAGGCCGAGGCCAGGATGTCGCGCACCGCCTGTTCGGGCAGCGCGGTGGAATCGACGATCATCGCGTTAAGGCCGCCGGTCTCGGCGATCAGCATGGCGTCGGGCTCGGCCGTCTGGGCCAGCTGCTTCTCGATCAGCTTGGCAACCTCGGTCGAGCCGGTGAAGCAAACGCCGGCAATGCGCGGGTCAGCGGTCAGCGGGCCACCGACCGACGGGCCGTCGCCGGGCAGAAGCTGGATGACGTCTTCCGGCACGCCAGCCTCGCGCAGCAACTCGACAGCCCGGAAGGCGATCAGCGGCGTCTGTTCGGCTGGCTTGGCGATAACCGAATTGCCGGTGACGAGCGCGGCCGCGATCTGGCCGGTGAAGATGGCGAGCGGGAAATTCCACGGCGAAATGCAGACGATGGCGCCGCGCGCTTGCGTGCCCGCCTCCGCATTGGCCGCCTCGGTGGCGTAGTAACGCAGGAAGTCGACGGCCTCGCGCACTTCGGCGACGCCGTCGGCCAGCGATTTGCCGGCCTCGCGGGTGGCGAGTGCAAAGAACTCGACCGCATTCGCCTCATAGAGATCGGCGGCGCGGTTGAGGATCGCTGCGCGCTCGGCGACAGGACGTTTCGCCCAGGCCGGCTGCGCCTCCACCGCAAAGCGCACGGCGGTCGCGACCTGCTTGGCAGCGGCTTCGCTGACCGTGCCGACCACTTCGGAAGGCTTGGCCGGATTGACGATCGGACGCTGCTTGCCGTAGCCGGCGGCCCGCGTGATCGGCTTGGCATGCCAACGATCCGGCCCAGCGAAGGCCGTCCTGGCCGTGTCGATCGCCGCCAGCGTCACCGTGTCGGTGATGTCGAATCCTTTCGAATTGCGACGCCCAGCCCCAAAAATTTGGGAAGGCCGGGCAATCGCCGGATTGGCGGCCGGACCCTGGCTCTCGACCGTTTCGAGCGGATCGCGCGCAATGTCCTCCGGCTCGACATCCTCATCAGTCAGCTGGTGCACGAAGGAGGAGTTGGCGCCGTTCTCCAGCAGCCGGCGGACCAGATAGGCCAGCAGATCGGAATGCGCACCGACCGGTGCATAGATGCGGCAGCGTGTGCCTTCGGACCGTCGCACCGTCTCGTGCAGCGCCTCGCCCATGCCGTGCAGGCGCTGGAACTCGAAGGAATCGCGATTGTCCGCCATCGCCAAGATGGCGGCGACGGTGTGGGCATTGTGGGTGGCGAATTGCGGATAGATCCGGTCTGTCATCGACAAAAGCTTCTTCGCGCAAGCCATGTAGGAAACGTCGGTGTTGGTCTTGCGGGTGAAGACGGGATAGCCGGACAGTCCGAGCGTCTGCGCCCGCTTGATCTCGGTGTCCCAATAGGCACCCTTGACCAGCCGCACCATGATGTTGCGGTCGTATTTCCTGGCCAGCGCATAGAGCCAATCGATGGCGAAGGCCGCGCGTGGCCCATACGCTTGCACCACCACACCAAACCCGTTCCAGCCGGCGAGTTCCGGCTCGGCCAGCACCCGCTCGATGACGTCGAGCGACAGATCGAGGCGATCGGCCTCCTCGGCATCGATGTTGAGGCCCATGCGCGAATGGCGCGCGGCCAGCGCCAGCGACAAGAGCCGGTCTGCCATGACAGGCAGCATCTCTTCCTTCTGCGCCACCTCGTAACGCGGATGCAGCGCCGAAAGCTTGACCGAGATGCCGTGGTTCTGCCTGATGTCAGGACCGTTGGAGCCGGAATCGAGCGACGAAATCGCGTCGGCATAGGCCTTGTGATAGCGCAAGGCGTCGGCCTCGGTGCGGGCCGCCTCGCCCAGCATGTCGAAGGAATAGAGATAGCCCTTCTGCGTCATCGGCCGGCCGCGCTTGACGGCTTCCGTGATGGTGCGGCCGAGCACGAACTGCTCGCCCATCTCGCGCATGGCGGCGGCCACCGCCTTGCGGATGACCGGCTCGCCCAGCCGCCGCACCATAGAACGCAGCGTGCCCTCGATGCCGCCCTCGCCCTCATCGAGGACGCGGCCGGTCAGCATCAGCGCCCAGGTCGAGGCGTTGACGAAGATGGAGCTCGAACCGCCCGAATGCGCCGACCAGTCGTGCGGCGCGATCTTGTCGGCGATGAGGTCGTCCATCGTCTCGGTATCGGGCACGCGCAGCAGCGCCTCGGCCAGGCACATCAGCGCGACGCCTTCCTTGGTGGAGAGACCGTAAGCGGAGAGGAAGACTTCCATCAGCCTTGGATCGGACGAGCCACGCACCGCGCGCACCAGATCGGCGGCGCGAGCCGAGATCGCCTTGCGGTCTTTCCCGGAGAGCCCCGTCGCCTCGGCAAGCCGCTTCACGGCCTCGTCTTCGTCGGGCAGGTAGTTGGCGCGGATCTGCTGGCGGATGGCATCGAGCGCTGGCATGGCGGTCCCGTGGATCGAGCAAAGGGGATCGGGCCGGCGGTCACCGGACCGAATGGCGCAAGCTAGCACAAGTGCGAAATTTCGACCGGTCCAAAGAAATCGACATTACAGGTCATTCGATCTATCTTAGTGGCCTAGAATTGACATATGGACTGCATTTTCGATGACAGAAGACCAATTGGACCGCATCGACAGGAACATCCTGTCGGCGCTGGCAAGCGATGGCCGGCTTTCCATGTCCGAACTGGCAGCAAAGGTCGGCCTGTCGAAGACGCCGGTGCAGGCGCGGGTGAAGCGGATGGAAAAGGACGGCTACATCCGAGGCTACCAGGCGATCATCGACCGCGAGCGCATGGGCGAAGGCCATGTCGCTTTCGTCCAGGTGAAATTGTCCGACACTAGATCCGCCGCGCTCGACGCCTTCAACCGATCCGTACAGGCCGTGCCGGAGATCGAGCAGTGCCACATGATGGCGTCGAGCTTCGACTATTTGCTGAAGGTGCGCACCCGGGATATCGCCGCCTATCGCCGCGTCCTGGGCGAGCGCATCTCGGCCCTGCCCCATGTCGCCCAGACCTCGACCTTCGTGGCAATGGAGACGGTCAAGGATCGGTAGAGCGTAGGGATGGCTGAAGCCTCCCCAACTTCGTCATCCTAGGGCGAAGCAGGAGCGAAGCTCCGTCGCGGAGACCCTGGGATCCATGCCGCGACC
>NZ_RZTE01000023.1:0-7480 GCF_003997415.1 Mesorhizobium sp. M7A.F.Ca.MR.245.00.0.0
GATTTGGCGTTTCCCAAGCAGATCAGGCGCTCCAAGGTGCGGGAGGTGATCCCCGCCGCCGACGCGATCCTGTGCGACGCCAATCTCCCCTCTTCGGCGCTGGAACGGCTGGTCGCGCTCGCCGCGGGCAAGCCGGTTTTCGCCATTGCCATCTCGCCGGCCAAGGTGGTGCGGTTGATATCGGTGCTGAAGGAACTCTCGCTCGTCTTCATGAACCGGCGCGAGGCGATGGTGCTGGCCGGCGTCGCCGCGAATGCCAGGGAGCGCGAGGTCGTCGACGGGTTGCGATGCAGCGGCCTCGTCAGTGGCGTGGTGACGGCGGGCGACGCGCCCGTGCTGGGGTTCGATGAAACAGGCGCCTTTTCGATCATGCCGCCCAATCCCCGAAAGGTCGCTGACGTCACCGGGGCCGGTGATGCGCTGGCGGGCGCAACGGTCGCTGCCTTGCTGCGCGGACTGCCGCTGCGGGTGGGCCTGCGCGAAGGCATCGCCGGGGCGACGCTTGCCATCGAAAGCGCCAACGCCGTTCCCGAGTTCACCGCCGCAAGCTTCGCGGAAGCGCTGGCTCTTGTGCCGGATGCCAGGGAAGTGGCATGAGACCGGCGAATTCATAGTGCCGCGATGTTGCCTGATGTCCCGACGGACGCGCCGCACTCCGGATTGGAGACCCTGATGACCCCAGAGACCGCCCGCCCCTTCATCGACATCCACGCACCGGTGGCGCAAGCCCTGACCGACGGCCGGCCGGTGGTGGCGCTGGAAAGCACCATCATCACCCATGGCATGCCCTACCCCGACAATGGCGCCATGGCGGCCGATGTCGAAAAGATCATCACCGATGGCGGCGCCGTGCCGGTGACGATCGCCGTGGTTGGCGGCCGCATCAAGATCGGGCTTTCGGACGGCGAGCGCGAATCGCTGGCGATGACCGGTGACGCCATGAAGCTGTCGCGCGCCGATCTCGGTTTTGCCGTGGCGCAAGGGCGCACCGGCGGTACCACGGTCGCCGCCACGATGATCGCGGCGCATATGGTCGGCATAAAAGTGTTCGCCACCGGCGGCATCGGCGGCGTGCACAAGGGCGCCGAAAAGAGTTTTGATATTTCCGCCGATCTCGACGAGCTGGCGCGCACGCCGGTCATCGTCGTCTCGGCCGGCGCCAAGGCCATCCTCGACATCGAAAAGACGCTGGAAGTGCTGGAGACGCGCGGCGTGCCGGTGGTCGGCCTTGGCTGCGAGACGATGCCAGCCTTCTGGTCCAGGCATTCGCCGTTCCGCGCGCCGCTGACCTTGCACGAGCCGGAAGAGATCGCGCATTTCTACCAGACGAGGGCAGCGCTGGGGCTCGCCGGTGGCATGCTGATTGCCAATCCGGTGCCGGAAAACCACGAAATCCCGGCTGAGGAGATGGCCGGCTATATCGAGGCCGCGCAGAAGGCCGCCGAGGCGCTCAACGTGACCGGCAAGGCGGTGACACCGTTCCTGCTGGGAAAGATTCTCGAACTGACTGGCGGTAGGAGCCTGAAGACGAACATCGCGCTGGTCGAGAATAATGCGCGGCTGGCGGCGAGGATTGCGAAGGCGCTTTAGGGTCACGCAGCGAAGGTTCCCCCTCACCCGGATTGCCAAGACCGAATTGCAAAGAACAATTCGGAGCAATCCGACCTCTCCCCGAGGGGAGAGGAGCTTAGCGCCGACGTCGACCTCTTCTCCCCTCGGGGAGAAGGTGGCCGCGAAGCGGACGGATGAGGGGGTGGCCTCGCGCTTGCGGGAATCTACTTCCCCGCCCGTCGCCCCGCCTCATAGGCCCGGCGTGCCCAGATCGTCATCTCGTCGGGATCATCGAAAGCGCTGTCTGGAACGCTCCAGTAGGGCATGGCGACCAGCTTGCCGTGGCGCGAGCCGGTATAGGTCCATTGCGTGCAGCCGGCGGCCTCGAACTCGGGCACGCTTTGTTCGTCGGCCTTCAGCAGCAATTCACCGCGCAGCACGATGGCGACGATGACACCGTCGAAATAGATGCCCTTGCCGCCGAACAGTTTTCGGATGCTGACAGGACCGAGGCCCTCGAACAGTTCGGCGATGCGCTCATTGTCCATGCCGCGATCATGTCACCGGCGTTTGGCCTTGTCATCGCCGCAACCAAAATCATGCTGACAGGTTGTGTGAGGTCGATCGGAGTTTCCCGCTATGCCCGTGCTGCTCAAAGGCTCCTGCCGCTGCAATGCCGTCCGTTTCGAGGTGGAGAGCCACACGCCGGCGCCATTCATGCTGTGCTACTGCTCGATCTGCCGCAAGCAGCAGGGCGGCGGCGGGTTTGCCATCAATCTCGGTGCCGACAACGAAACACTGAACATCAGGGGCAAGCGCAGCCTCGGCGTCTTTCGGGCGGAGATCGAGGACGACGAGCATCCGCATTGCGAAATCTCAACCGGCGAGCGCAATTTCTGCAAGAAATGCGGCTCAGCCCTTTGGCTCTACGACCCGACATGGCCGGAGCTGGTGCATCCCTTCGCTTCGGCGATCGACAGCGATTTACCTATTCCTCCAAGCAAGGTGCACCTCATGCTGAAATACAAGGCGAACTGGGTGGAGCCGGTGGTTGGCAAGCATGACAAGGTCTTCGACATCTATCCCGAGGAATCGATCGCCGACTGGCACAAGCGGACGGGCATGTGGGTGGAGTGAATTTCTTCGCGCCGTTTACGGGGAGGTGAGGAGTGATCCGCGCAGCGGACGAAAAGCCAATTGCTTGGCCTTCGAACGACGAACGCCGGCAGATGAGGAGCGGCGCTAACTTTGGAGAGGCCGGCGCTGCCTATCATCCGTCACTTCGTGACACCTTCTCCCCGTAAACGGGGCGAAGGAAAAACTCAGGAAGCGCGGGCTTCTGCCAGTGCCTTCAGGTCGGCCGGCTTCAGTTCGACGGATTCGCCGCAACCGCAGGCCGAGCTCTGGTTCGGATTGTGGAAGGTGAAACCGGTGCGCAGTGTCGTCTGCTCGAAATCCATCTCGGTGCCGAACAGGAAAAGTGCTGCTTCCGGTGCGACATAGACATGCGCGCCATCGCGCTCGATATGGTCGTCCTTGGTGTTGGGCTCGGTCACCAGATCGACCGTGTATTCCATGCCGGCGCAGCCGCCCTTCTTGATGCCGAGGCGGATGCCATGCGCATTCTCGCGGGTGGCGACAATCTCCCGCACCCGGTCGGCGGCCTTTTCGGTCATCGTGATGACGGCGAAGCGTCCCATGTTTTTCCTTCTCCATTCCATGCAGGTTCAAGGCCTGCCGAATGATTCCTCACCTAAAATGGTGAAGTTTTATCCTTGGTGCAAGTGTGCCAGCCTCTGTCGGGCTAGTACCAACCCACCGCCACCTGCGCCTCTTCCGACATGCGGTCGGCCGACCAGGGCGGGTCGAAGGTCATGTTGACCTCGACGCCGGACACGCCTTCGACGGCGCCGACGGCATTCTCCACCCAGCCGGGCATTTCGCCGGCGACAGGGCAGCCGGGAGCGGTCAGCGTCATGTCGATCTTGACCGAGCGGTCGTCCTCGATGTCGATCTTGTAGATCAGGCCGAGCTCGTAGATATCGGCCGGGATTTCCGGATCATAGACCGTCTTCAGCGCCGAAACGATGTCGTCGGTCAGCCGCGCCAGCTCGTCGGCGGGGATGGCCGATCCCGAAACCAGCGCATTGGGCGCGGTTTCCGGAGTGGTCTCGGCAGCGATGCTTGCATCATCCATGGTCGTCACCCAAAAAACTCGTCATCCGAAGAATTTGCGCGCTTTTTCAAGCGCCTCGGCCAAAGCGTCGACTTCGGCCCTGGTATTGTACATGCCGAACGATGCCCTGCATGTGGAGGTTACGCCGAACCGTTTCAACAGCGGCTGGGCGCAATGGGTGCCGGCGCGGACAGCAACGCCCTGCCTGTCTATCACCATCGACACGTCATGCGCATGAATGCCTTGCAGTTCGAACGAGATGATGGCGCCCTTGCCGGGCGCATCGCCGAAGATGCGCAGCGAATTGATGGAGCGCAGCCGCTCATGCGCGTAGTTCTTGAGGTCTTCCTCATGGGCTGCAATGCGCTCGCGACCGATCGTTTCCATATAGTCGAGCGCGGCACCCAGCCCGATCGCCTGGACGATCGGCGGCGTGCCGGCCTCGAAGCGGTGCGGCGGCTCGTTGTAGGTGACGATGTCTTCCGTCACCTCCTCGATCATCTCGCCGCCGCCCATGAAGGGCCGCATGCCAGCGAGAATGTCCTTCTTGCCGTAGAGCACGCCGATGCCCGACGGGCCATAAACCTTGTGCCCGGTGAAGACGAAAAAGTCGCAGTCGAGATCCTGCACGTCGATAGGCATATGGACAGCGCTCTGACTGCCGTCGACCAGCACCGGAATTCCGCGCGCATGCGCAATGCGCACGATCTCCTTGATCGGCGTCACAGTGCCAAGCGCGTTCGACATGTGGGTAATGGCGACCAGTTTGGTGCGCTCGGTCAGCCGCTTCTCGAATTCCTCGATGTGGAAAACGCCGAGATCGTCGACCGGCACCCAGACCAGTTTGGCGCCCTGCCGCTCGCGGATGAAATGCCACGGGACGATGTTGGAGTGGTGCTCCATGATCGACAGCACGATCTCGTCGCCCTCGCCGATGTTGGGCATGCCATAGCCATAGGCGACCGTGTTGATGGCCGAAGTCGTGTTCGAGGTGAAGATGATGTTGTCGGTGCTCGGCGCGTTTAGGAAGCGGCGCACCGTCTCTCGGGCCTTTTCGTAGGCGTCGGTCGCGGCGTTCGACAGAAAATGCAGGCCGCGATGGACGTTGGCGTATTCTTGGCTGTAGGCGTGCTGGATGGCGTCGAGCACCGCCTGCGGCTTCTGTGCCGAGGCGCCATTGTCGAGATAGACCAGCTTCTTGCCATAGACTTCCCGCGACAGGATCGGGAAATCGCGGCGGATCGCTTCGACGTCGTAGAAATCTCCGATCTTGCCCGGCGCGTTCATCAGATCACCCGTGTGCCGCGAACCAGCCGTCGAGCCGCGCTTCCAGCGCCTCGACGATCGCCTCGTCGTCCAGTTCCTCGATCACCTCCGCGACGAAGGCCTTCACAAGCAGGCCCCGCGCGCTTTTCTCGTCGACGCCGCGCGCCATCAGGTAGAACAGATGGTTGTGGTCGATTTCGGTGACCGTCGCGCCATGGCCGCAAATCACGTCGTCGGCGAAGATTTCAAGCTCGGGCTTGGTCGAGAATTCGCCGTCGTCCGACAGCAACAGCGTGTTGCAGGCCATCTTGGCGTTGGTCTTCTGCGCATATTGATGGACGTTGATGCGGCCCTGGAACACACCGCGCGCCTTGCCCGTCACCACGTTGCGGATGATCTCCGTCGAGGTCGTGTGCGGCACGGCATGGTCGAGAACCATGGTCACGTCGGTGTGGGTGTCGCCGGCCAAGAGGTTGATGCCGCGAAGCTTGAAATCGGCGCCTTCGCCAGTCGTCCTGACCATGATCTCCTGGCGCACGAGCTTGCCGCCGGCGTTCATGACGAACAGTGTCAGTTTCGCATTCTTGCCGATATGGGCCTTGAACTGCGCCAGATGCGTCGCCGTTTCCGGCTGCTCCTGGACGATCAGCCACGTCACCTCGGCGCCCTCGTCGAGCACGACCTGGCTGACCGAGCTGCTCAAGGCAGCGCCATCACCCGTCTGGCGCTCGACGATAACGGCCTTGGCGCCGGCGCCGACACGAACGGCCAGGCGCACATGGGTCTGGCCGCCGGCCTGCAGGTTCTGCAGCTCGACCGGCTTTTCAAGTTCCACACCATCGGCGATGTCGACAAAATACCCGTCGGCGACAAAAGCCGTGTTCAGCGCGCCAATGGCATCGTCGCTGCCATAGGGGTCGAGCCCAGGTGCTGCGCTGCCGTCAACCAGCTTTTCCGACAGGCGCTGGAAAGAGACGCCTTCAAGAACCGGCACTTTGGCGTCGGACTTGCCATTCAGGATCGACACCACGGTGGAACTGTCGACGATCGGGGCGATGGCTTTGGCCATGGCTGCCGGGTCGAAGTCCGGCACGGTATTCAGCAACCGGCGCAGGTCGGTGTAGTGCCAGGATTCGACACGCCGCGTCGGCAGGCCGTGCTTGATCGTCTCGATGGCGTCGTCGCGCTTCAGCATCACCGCGCCGTCGCCCGGCAGCAGCGACAACCGGTCGCCGAACGCGTCGATCAACGCTGTCTCGGCCGGTGTCCGCTGCGGTTGTGCGTGCATATTCATCAAACTGCCCTCTGGCATCTCACGCTGCTTCGCCGATCACGCCGGCATAGCCGTTGGCTTCGAGGTCGAGCGCCAGCGACTTGTCGCCTGACTTGATGACCTGCCCCTTGTAGAGCACGTGCACGGTGTCGGGCACGATGTGCTCAAGCAGGCGCTGGTAGTGGGTGATGACCAGGAACGCCCGGTCCGGCGCGCGCAGCGCGTTGACGCCGTCGGACACGATCTTCAGCGCATCGATGTCGAGGCCGGAATCGGTCTCGTCGAGCACGCACAGTTTCGGCTCCAGCAGCTTCATCTGCAGGATCTCCGCCCGCTTCTTCTCGCCACCGGAGAAGCCGACATTGAGCGGCCGCTTGAGCATCGCCATATCCATGCTGAGCGAGGCGGCGGCTTCCTTCACGCGCTTCAAAAATTCCGGGATCTTCAGCGGCTCCTCGCCACGCGCCTTGCGCTGCTCGTTCATCGCCACCTTCAGGAATTCCATGGTGGCGACGCCCGGTATCTCCATCGGATACTGGAAGGCGAGGAAAATGCCTGACGTGGCGCGCTCGGCCGGATCCATTTCGAGGATCGACTGGCCGTTGTAGAGGATGTCGCCTTCGGTGACTTCATAGTCCTCGCGGCCGGCGAGGATGTAGGACAGCGTCGACTTGCCCGACCCGTTCGGCCCCATGATCGCGGCGACCTCGCCGGCTTTCACCGTCAGGTTCAAGCCGCGGATGATTTCGGTGCCGTCATCGACGATGCGGGCATGTAGGTTTCTGATTTCAAGCATCATTTTCTACTTTCGTGTTCTTGTTGTTCTCGACGCTCGGTCCTTGACGGGACCTCCCTAAAAGCGCGCCCGCGATTTTGCCAGTAATGAACATCCAGCCAAAAAACCCAGCCGCGCCTAGGCCCGCAATCGAACCACCAATATTTTTTACCGAACTCAAGCCAAACATTGCGCCAATTAGAGCCACCACGGCACCTCCAATAGCCAGCGTCAACAAGAGCACCAGAACGACGACTATCAAGCTCTCGATTCGCTCGAAGAATTTCCAAGAGCGCCGTTCCATTTGGTCACCCCACGCTCCCCTCAAGCGATATCCCGATCAGCTTCTGCGCCTCGACCGCGAATTCCATCGGCAGCTGCTGGATGACGTCCTTGACGAAGCCGTTGACGATCAGCGCGATCGCTTCCTCTTCGGGGA
>NZ_RZTE01000023.1:7490-9538 GCF_003997415.1 Mesorhizobium sp. M7A.F.Ca.MR.245.00.0.0
CTTCGGGGATGCCGCGCTGCATGACGTAGAATTTCTGGTCTTCGGAAATCTTCGACGTCGTCGCTTCATGCTCGAACTGCGCCGTCGAATTCTTGGCTTCCATGTATGGCACGGTGTGCGCGCCGCACTGGTCGCCGATCAGCAAACTGTCGCAGTTGGTGAAGTTGCGGGCGTTGGTCGCCTTGCGGTGCGCCGAGACCTGGCCGCGATATGTGTTCTGCGAGAAGCCGGCGGCGATGCCCTTGGAGATGATGCGGCTCGACGTGTTCTTGCCGAGATGGATCATCTTGGTGCCGCTGTCGACCTGCTGATAGCCGTTCGACACCGCGATCGAATAGAACTCACCTTGGGAATCGTCACCGCGCAGGATGCAGCTCGGATATTTCCAGGTGATCGCCGAACCTGTCTCGACCTGCGTCCACGAAATCTTGGAGCGGTCGCCACGGCAGTCGCCGCGCTTGGTGACGAAATTGTAGATGCCGCCCTTGCCCTCGGCGTCGCCGGGGTACCAGTTCTGCACCGTCGAATATTTGATCTCGGCATCGTCGAGCGCCACCAGTTCGACGACGGCGGCATGCAACTGGTTCTCGTCGCGCTGCGGCGCCGTGCAGCCCTCGAGATAGGAGACGTAAGCCCCCTCCTCGGCAATGATCAGCGTGCGCTCGAACTGGCCGGTGTTCTTCTCGTTCATGCGGAAATAGGTCGACAGTTCCATCGGGCAGCGCACGCCCTTGGGCACGAAGACGAACGAGCCATCGGTGAAGACAGCGGAATTCAATGTGGCGTAGTAATTGTCTGAGGTCGGCACGACCGAGCCGAGATATTTCTTCACCAGCTCCGGATGCTCGCGGATGGCTTCCGAGATCGAGCAGAAGATGACGCCGGCCTGCGCCAACTCCTTCTTGAAGGTGGTTACGACGGAGACGGAATCGAACACGGCGTCGACAGCGACGCGGCCCGATTTGTAGACGTTATCGCTGACTTCCTCGAGCTCCGAGGCATCGGTCTTCTGCACACCGGCGAGGATTTCCTGCTCCCGCAGCGGAATGCCGAGCTTTTCGTAGACCTTCAACAGTTCGGGATCGACATCGCTGAGCGAGGTCGGGCCGGGCGTGCTCTTAGGCGCCGCATAGAAATAGATGTCCTGGAAATCGATCTTCGGATAGTGGACGCGCGCCCAGGTCGGCTCGTCAAGCGTCAGCCAGCGGCGATACGCTTCCAGACGCCATTCCAGCATCCAGGACGGTTCGTCCTTCTTGGCCGAAATGAAACGGATGATGTCTTCGCTGAGGCCCTTGGGGGCCTTGTCCATCGCGATTTCGGTCTGGAATCCGTATTTGTATTGGTCGACGTCGATCTTTCGGACCCGATCGATCGTGTCCTGCACAGCAGGCATATGCGTTCTCCATCCACGCCGGGGTCAAGGCCCGACAGTTTTCAAACTATGGCACCGCCAAAAACGAACCCCGAAGAGGTGCTCGCGGCAGCGTAAGTTTAATATAGTGCGCTTCGACCGGGAATTCACCCGGCCAGCATGAAACGCACGGCTCTACCAGGCCGAAAGGCCCAAATTCGTCCAACCGCTACGCGGCCCGTTCTCTATCCGCCCTACGTGCGGTAATTCCCGCCAGTGCGACGCGAAACAGCTCGATGTCTTCCGCGCCGGTCGCCGGTCCGATGGACACCCGCAAGGCGCCGAGACTGTCGCCGTATCCCATGGCTTTCAGCACATGGCTCGGTCCGACCTTGCCAGACGAACAGGCAGAGCCGGCCGACAGCGCTACACCGGCCAGATCGAAGGCAATCTGCGCGGTTTCGGCTTTGACGCCCGCAATAGCGAAGAATGCCGTATTGGCAAGCCTTGGCGCACCGGTTCCGAAGATTTCCGCGTCCGGCACCAGCGATTTGACGATGGCCTCGACCTCGTCGCGGCGCTGGCGCACGGCATCCATGGCCGGCAATCCGGCCAGGGCCTCGCGGGCGGCCGCGCCAAAACCGGCAATGGCAGCGAGATTTTCGGTGCCGCCGCGATGGCCCTTCTCCTGGCC
>NZ_RZTE01000023.1:9548-12733 GCF_003997415.1 Mesorhizobium sp. M7A.F.Ca.MR.245.00.0.0
CTCCTGGCCGCCGCCATTGATCAACGGCTTCGGCATCATCAAATCCGAAGCCGCGACGATGGCGCCGACGCCCTTGGGACCACCGATCTTGTGCGACGACAGAATCAGATAATCGGCGTAACCCGCTGATAGATCGATCGGAACACGCCCAGCGGCCTGCACGGCGTCGACTGTAAGGATACCGCCCGCCGCCTTGACGATCCCGGCGATGCGATCGATCGGCTGGATGACGCCGGTTTCGTTGTTGGCGGCGTGGATGGCGACCAGCGGCAGGCCTTCGCTCTTGTCGTGACCGCCGAGCGCCGACGCCAAGGCGCCGAGGTCGGCGATGCCGTTGGCGTCGACGCCGATCCGCGTCACCTGCGCTGCGGGGAAGTGTCCGCCGTTCAACAGGCAGGGATGATCGGCCTCCGACACGTAAAGCCGGCTCATGCGCACCGTGCCGCGCCCCATCTGCCAGTCGGGTGACAGCAGCGTCGAGGCGGCTTCCGTGGCACCGGAGGTGAACACAACATGCTCCGCCTTGGCGTTGACGAGCGCCGCCACGTCACGCCTGGCGGTCTCGATCAGGCGGCGGGCCGCGCGCCCCTCGGCGTGAACCGATGACGGATTGGCCGCGACGTCAAGGGCCGCGACCATAGCCTCGCGGGCCGCGGCAAGCAGCGGCGCACTGGCATTGTAGTCGAGATAGGCGCGTATTCCGGCCATTTTCGTCCAGTTGGTCCCGTCAGAAGCCATTCCGCTGTCGTATGGCGTTATTTCCTTGAAATTCCAAGGCGAGCCGTCCTATTTACGCGGCTTGCGGCGCGGGTGGCCGGGCTCGATGTCTTGCCACTCAGTTTTGAACAATTCTAAACTAGCTTCTAAGAAGACGCTCGCCCTGCGTCAAGGCCAGAGGAAACGTTCCAGGCACCGCGCGTTCGTATTACCAAGTGGAGTATTTTATGCCTGAGGTCATTTTCACCGGTCCTGCCGGCCGCCTGGAGGGTCGCTATCAGCCTTCCAAGGAAAAGAGCGCGCCGATTGCCATCGTGCTGCATCCGCATCCGCAATTCGGCGGCACGATGAACAACAAGATCGTCTACGACCTCTTCTACATGTTCCAGAAGCGGGATTTCACCACGCTTCGCTTCAATTTCCGCGGCATCGGCCGCAGTCAGGGCGAATTCGACCATGGCACCGGCGAGCTGTCGGACGCCGCCGCCGCTTTGGACTGGGTGCAGTCGCTGCATCCCGATTCCAAGAGCTGCTGGGTCGCCGGCTACTCCTTCGGCTCCTGGATCGGCATGCAGCTTCTGATGCGCCGGCCGGAGATCGAAGGCTTCATCTCGATCGCGCCGCAGCCCAACACCTATGATTTCTCGTTCCTGGCGCCCTGCCCGTCATCGGGCCTGATCATCCATGGCGATGCCGACAAGGTAGCGCCGCCGAAGGATGTGCAGGGCCTTGTCGACAAGCTGCACACGCAGAAGGGCATCACCATCACGCAAAAGACGTTGCCCGGCGCCAACCATTTCTTCGCCAACGATGCCGACCTGCTGCTCGAGGAATGCGCTGACTATCTCGACCGCCGGCTGGCCGGCGAATTGTCGGATCCGCGTCCGAAGCGGCTGAGATAACAAGGAAAGAACGGACGGCGATGTACGAACCTCCTCATTTCAGGGAAACGCGGCCGGAAATCCTGCACGGGCTGATCCGGACGCATCCGCTGGGCCTGTTGGTTTCCAACGGGCCCGATGGGCCGGTCGCCAACGCTGTCCCTTTCCTGCTCGACGCGGAAATCGGGCCGAACGGCAGGCTGCGCGCCCATCTGGCGCGGGCCAACCCGCAATGGCGCCTTTTGGCCGACAACCCGGCGTCACCCGTGCTGATCGTCTTCCAGGGCAGCGATGCCTATGTGACGCCGTCCTGGTACGAGACCAAGCGCGAGACCGGCAAGGTGGTGCCGACCTGGAATTATGCCATCGTGCAGGTTCGCGGCACCGTCAAGGTGATGGATGATCAGGACTGGCTGGCGCAGCAGATCGCCGATCTGACCGTCTCCCAGGAAGGCGCCCGCGCCGCGCCCTGGGCGGTGACCGATGCGCCGGAGCCCTTCATCCAGTCGCAGATCAAGGGCATTATCGGGCTGGAAATCGAGATCAGCGAAATCCACGGCAAGTGGAAGGTCAGCCAGAACCGGCCGGTCGCCGATCGCGTCGGCGTTGCACAGGGGCTGGAAAGCGAAGACCACCAGTCGCCCGGCATGGCCGGCCTGGTCAGATCCTATGGCGGACTGGACGGCAACTGAACTTCGAATGCTCAGGCAGCCTTCCTTGTCGGTCCGATCAGCCGAAACGTTCTCTTGCGGACCGGCAGTCCCGACGGCATCGGCCGGAAAATGAAGCCGAGCCGGGCAAAGACCAGCCCGCAGGCGAGCGCGAAGCCGCAGCCAAGGCCGAAGCCGGCGACGGTGTCGCTGGGATAGTGCGCGCCAACGAAGATACGGGTCGAGGCGATACAAGCGGTGATCGCCAGGGCGATGTACCAACGCCGCGGAAACAACAGCAAAGCGACCCCGAACACCGCGCCCATCGTCGTACCATGGCCGGACGGAAAGCCGGCGAAGCGCGCATCGAAAGCGAAGGGGTGCAGGGTCAGCACGCCAAAGTCCTCGTAATAGAGGGGGCGAGCCCGGCCAATGGCATATTTCAGCACATTGACGGCGATCCCCGACAGGCCGGTGGCGCACAGCACCAGAAAAGCCAGGCAGGTCCAGTTGTAGAGCAGCATCAGCGAGCGCCGCGAGAGGCTTCGCCAATCCGTCAGGTTGGCGGCGACAAGCAGAAGCACTGAGGGAATGAGATACCAGCCACCCAGGCCGAACTGGGTGAAAAAGTCGGCAGTCCGGGCAAATCCCGCCGACCACTTGCCGTGAAGCATTCCGGCCGGGGTGTCGAGACGAACAAACGCTGCCGCCGTCAGCAAAACCCAGACCAGCACCCAGACCGACCACAAAACGTTCGGGTATCTGGCCGGGCGGGTGGCAAGGCGGCTTTTGGCGATCTGCATCGTATCGCGAAAATTGTCGAGCGACCGGCGCCCTACCCCAAGGAGCAGGCTCGAAACGGGCGGGCGTGATTTCACCAGCATAGGAAATTCGACCCCATTGTCGCCGTCATGGGCATCGGCGAGCCGTCACTGGG
>NZ_RZTE01000023.1:12743-15417 GCF_003997415.1 Mesorhizobium sp. M7A.F.Ca.MR.245.00.0.0
GTCACTGGGTTACACGATAGAGGCCGAGCGACAGCTTGTCTCCCGACGAATAGTTGAGGCCGTCGACCTCGGCAACGCGGTTCGCCGACTTGCCTTGCGCCGCCAGCAACCCATTCAGTTTCTGCTCGTCGCCGACCTGCGCCAGAGCCAGCGCGCAGGCAGGATCGCCAAGCAGATGCTTGGCGACGCCATCGACATCGGTCAGGACGGTCTTGGTGCCGACCAGGAACACCAGGCTCGGCTCGTGATATTCCGCCGAAGCGAGCACCGTGGTGTCGCAAGGCCTGTTGGCCTGGAACGCCGCCTCGATCGCCGGGCTCAGCCAGATCGGCTTCAGCGAAGGCGCGATGACGCCGAACAACAGCCCATAGGTGATGCCCGCGCAGACGGCGATTGCGCCGATGCGCAAGAGCGGCACTTGCAGTTGTCGCGAAAAAGCAAAATATCCCGCCGCCAGAGCCGCCGCGGCGGCCGGGATGCTCCACCAGTAGAAGGCGCCGGTGAGATAGATCGGCGCTCCGACGCAGACCGCCGCCAGGCCAAGGCTGACCACGGCAAGACCGAATGCGGTCGACCACCACAACCAGTCCTGCCAGCGCCTGAGCGGCGCATTCGCCTCCTGCGGCGGCAAGGTCAACAGCCAGCCGATCAGCAGCGCCATGCCGGGATAGGCCGGCAGGACATAGTGCGGCAGCTTGGTCGGGATCAGCTCGAACACCAGCCAGAACGGAATGTACCAGGCGAGGCAGAAACGCAGCCGGGGATCGTCGCGCAGACGGTTGAGGGCCTGCAGCCCGGCGCCGACCGCGATCAGACCGAACGGCCACATGAACAAGGAATAGGTCAGCATGTAGAAACCGGGCGGCAGACCGTGCGATTCCTCCCCCGAGGCGACCTTGGCCATCATGTCCTTGCCGACGGCATCACTGAGAAAGGCGCCGCCGCTCTTCCAGGTGATGAGGGCGACCCAGGGCAGCACGATGAGCAGCACCAGGGCGGCACCGCGCACGAGCTTCAGCTTCAGGAGCCAGCGCCAGTCGCGCTCGAAGGCAAACAAGGCGGCGACCGTCAGCACCGACAGGAGCGGAGCCACCGGCCCCTTGATAAGGATTCCAAGGCCTTGAGCAGCCCAGAAAATCCACGGCAGGTGGGCGGCTACCGGTTCGTTCCGGCGCGCTGCCAGATAGATCTGGGCGAGCGCGCCTTGCGCCGCCACGCAGCAGGCCAGCAGCATGGCGTCAGTCTTGGCGTCACGGCCCTCGAAGGCGGTGGCGAAGATAGCCGCCATCATCAGGCCGGCGGCGAGACCGGCATTGGCCCCGAACAGCTTGGTGCCTGTCCAGGCAATGCCGACGACGGCCAAGGCAATGCCAAGCATGGAGACGAGGCGGTAGACCCAGATCGGCGCCGCCGCCCCCTCGCCGCTCAGCGCCACGGCCGCCGATTGCAGCCAGTAGATGCCGATCGGCTTCTTGTAGCGCGAGGCATCCTGAAAACGGATGTCGACATAGTCGGAGGTTTCGACCATCTGCTTGGTGGCCTGGACAAAACGGGATTCGTCCCGGTCGACGGGTGGAAGGCTCGCCAGTCCGCTGAAAGTCATCAGCACGCTGAACAGAAAGAGAAAAAGATAGTTCCTGTTCATCGCGGAGCTTTCCGGATCTGATCTGCGGGATGGCCCCGTCGCGGCGCCTCAGGCCCTGCCCTGCGCGGCGCCTCAATACGCCAGCCCAAACGACGAAGCAAGGATTCGCAAATGCCATCCGCGCGGGCACCAAAACCGGAAACCACTTTTGCTGATCGCTGGACCTTTGTCTGGCGCACGATCAGTCGCAAAACCGGAAACCACTTTTGCTGATCGCGCTTGGATGCTAAACGCCCGCGTTCATGCACACCCGAGCCACGCTGGCCGGACGCTTTCGGGAAAGAAAAAATGCCTGCCTTCAAATCGGATTTCCTGCGCACGATGAGCGAGCGCGGTTTCATCCACCAGACTTCGGATGATGCCGGTCTCGACACTATCTTCGCCAAGGAAACGGTGACGGCCTATATCGGCTTCGACGCCACCGCCAAGAGCCTGCACGCCGGCTCGCTGATCCAGATCATGATGCTGCACTGGCTGCAGCAGACCGGTCACCGGCCGATCGCGCTGATGGGCGGCGGCACCTCGATGATCGGCGACCCGTCCTTCAAGGACGAGGCGCGCAAGCTTTTGACCCCGCAGGACATCGAAGACAATCTGGCTGGCATCCGCCGCAACTTCATGCCCTACCTCAAATTCGGCAGCGGTCCGAACGACGCCACCAATGGTCAACAACGCCGACTGGCTGATGGAGATCAACTACGTCAATTTCCTGCGCGATGTCGGCCGTCACTTTTCCGTCAACCGCATGCTGGCGTTCGATTCCGTCAAGCTGCGGCTCGATCGCGAGCAGTCGCTGTCGTTCCTCGAATTCAACTACATGATCCTGCAGGCCTATGATTTCGTCGAGCTCTACAAGCGTCTCGGCTGCCGCCTGCAGATGGGCGGCTCCGACCAATGGGGCAACATCATCAACGGCATCGATCTCGGCCGCCGCATGGAGGACGCGCAGCTCTATGCGCTGACCACGCCGCTGCTCACCACCTCGTCGGGCGCCAAGATGGGCAAGTCGGCTTCGGGCGCGGTCTGGCT
>NZ_RZTE01000023.1:15427-38895 GCF_003997415.1 Mesorhizobium sp. M7A.F.Ca.MR.245.00.0.0
GTCTGGCTCGATGCGGAGATGCTGAGCCCCTACGAATTCTGGCAGTACTGGCGCAACACCGAGGATGCCGACGTCGCCCGCTTCCTCAAGCTCTACACGACGCTGCCGCTGGACGAGGTGGCCCGGCTCGAGCGGCTCGGCGGATCCGAGATCAATGAGGCCAAGAAGATCCTCGCCACCGAGATCACCGCCTTGCTGCACGGCCGTGCAGCCGCCGAGCAAGCCAGCGATACGGCGCGCAAGACGTTCGAGGAAGGCGCGCTCGCCGAGTCGCTGCCGACTGTCGAGGTCGACAAGACAGCGCTTGAAACCGGCGTCGGTATCCTGTCGCTGCTGGTCACCGCCGGACTGGCGGCATCGAACGGCGAAGCACGGCGGCATGTGCAGGGCGGCGCCGTGCGCCTGAACGACGAGCCGGTGAGCGACGAGCGCCGGCTGGTGACTTCAAAGGATTTGAGTCCGGAAAACGTCGTAAAGCTTTCTCTGGGAAAGAAAAAACACATTCTGGTACGGCCGGCTTGAGCAGAACTCGATCCATGCCGGCCGCCTCCTAGGCGTACGGTTTGATTTTCCCACAAGAATCTATCCAGACGTAAAAAGGATCATTTTGGAAAGATTCTTTGCCCGTCGGGGTCAGGAAACGCAGCTTGAAATTCACGGTGACAATTTTTGCTGCATAGCCTGACACTACGGTCCACCAATCCGGCGGGAAGAGAGGCTCACGCGGTCCGTCAAAGCGACCAATGCGACAGCAGTTTGGGTTATTCTGCATAAAATCAGAAGCGTCTTTGTAGTTGACGATCGTGACATTGGAAAAATCGGTAGACTTGTCTGCATACCTCAGAAGAGACCTTCCTCTCTCCTGAGTAAGTTCGACAAGCTTTGGAATATCCGCAACGGCAGCCGCCAAGAGCTCGTCTTCCGACAGGAACCTGCGCTGCGCAAAGCAGAAATTGGACGCGTTGAGTGACCCGCCGGCGATGACCAAGAGTGCGGCACCAGCACCCAATGCAATCAATATCCTGGCGACCATGATCCGCGCCACTCACCGATACTCAAAAATCGACCTGAATATTCCGGGCGCGATCACCGACAGCGGATTGACGTCCAGCAGCGGCTTGTTGGCATTGCCCTTGAGCCGGTAGGTGACGCCGATCAGGCCACGGTCGCGGCCATTGCCGAGCAGCGCGCCAACGATGGGCAATTCGCCGAAGATGCGGTTGAGGCCATAGACCGGCATGAAGGTGCCGGTCATGTCCATGTTGTTGTCCTGATCGTAGAGCGTGCCCTGGAACGTCGTGCCGATGCGCGGTCCACGCAGCACGCCATTGGCCAGTTTCAGATAGCCGCTGCCCTTGTCGATCTCGGCGTAACCGCGTTCGAACTTCACCCGCGACGTATCCAGCTTGCCTTTGACCGCCTGATTGAGGCTGCGGTTGTCACCGGCCGGCGTGGTCGACACGATGGAGGCCAGCTTCGGTTCGTTGACGACAAAAAAGTTGCTGGTGTCGACCTTGCCCTTGAGCGATCCGTCGCTCGGCCCGGCCAGTGCGAGCGTGATCACGCCGCCTTCCATATGTTCGTAGATGTTGAGGAATCTCAGAATGGCGCCGGCGTCCGCGGACTGCATGTTGAGCGCGCGCCGGCCGGCGCCGGTGGTGTTGCTGATTGATATGGCGGCGCCCGAACTTGCCGTGGCGCTGACCTTCAGCCCGTTCACTCGCGAACCGGCAGCACTGTAGTCGAGCTTCAGATTGGACAGTTGCTCGTCGTGGAAACCGGTCAGCCGGTCGACATCGGCGCTGACGGAAATGGCATCGGAACCGGTGGTCTTGGTAGCCGTGTCGACGTCCGAGGTGAACTGCTTGATCAGCGAGCGGGCATCGAGCGCGTTGCCCGATATCTCGACCGCATAGCCCTTGCCGGACCGCTTCACCGACACGGCAACGTCGTCGCCCCTGTTCAAGGTGACCTTGCTGAACCGCGCCGACGACAAGGCGCCATTGACCAGCACGATGCTGCCGTCGACGGAGAACGTCTTTCCGTCAAGGTCGAAATCGGACAGCGTCGTGGTGTCGCCGGACTTGGTCATGACGAAGGTGACATTGGCAGGAACCCCTGCCCCCTTGCCCCAGCCGGCCCAGGGAATGTCCAGCCTGGCGTTGGTCAGATCGGCCGAGACGTTCTGGTCGCCGCCGCCGTTCTTGTCGATCGCCACCTTCACCGTTCCGGCAAGCAGCGGCTTCAGGCCGGGCATGGCGGCGGCGCGGATCTTGTCGTCAAGCACCAGAGCCACCTTGCGGCTGCGCGCCGGCCCGTCATCCCTGAGCGGCTCGACCAGATCGAGTTCGGCCGGAATGCCGTTCAGCAATGCCTTGGCGGAGATCACCGCCTTCTCCGGATCGACCGTGATCGAACCGTCGGCATCCGTCACGATCTGGCCCTCGAAAGGCTTGGCCAAGGACATGCCGCTGTAGTCGAGCGACACCAGCCAATCGAGCTTCGAGGAGTCGACACCGGACTGCAGCGGAATATCCGCCTTGACGTGGCCGGTGACGCTGCCCGACAGGTCTTCCGGCAGGATGCCGACATGGCGCATGGCGTTGATCGGCTCGTAGGATGCGAGTTCGGCTACGGCCGACGCTTCGCCGTCGACGTCGATATCGAGCGCGCCGACGACCGGCGGGCGGTTGGCCGCCTTGACCGTCAGCGTGCCGTTGCTGGCCGCCACGGTGCGGCCGCTGGGCATGTAGACGGTGCCCGAGGAGAGCGAGATATCGACATCGTTGCCGTGGAAACCGACGACGCCGACCGCGTCGCGTATCGGCGGGGTGCGGCCGGCGGTGTCGAAGCGCGATCCCTCGATCTGGAAGCGGCCGAACACCTCATCGGCCGAAAGCGGCACGCCGTTGCCCAGGCGGCCCGGCACCACCTGGAACTGAAGGTTGGCGTCGACGACACGGCCGCCGAACAGATTGGCCAGCACCCAGAGCCGGGCATTGCGCGCCGAAAACCACGGCCACAGCTGCTTGACGTGAGAGACCTGCATGTCGTGGATGTTGAACGCCAGATTGATCCCCGGCACTTTGCCGTCGACGAACGCCACGGCGGCGGTGCCAAGCATCTCGCCGGAGCCGGCGGACCGGAGCGCGATCTGCTCGGCGACCAATTTGTGGCTCACCGTGTTGTAGACGCCGGCAATCCGGGCGAGGAAGGTGAGCGCCGGCTCGGGCGACTCCGAAGGCGCAAGCGACGATCCGTCGCTGGTCAGGTCGTAGCGATAGGAGGGTTCTTCACCCACCGCTCCGCTTGCCGGCTTCGGCCCGATCGAACCGGCGAAATCGAATGTCGAGCGGCCGGTCTTCAGCAGCAATCTGTCGACCTGGATCTTGTTGCTGCCCGCAACCAGCGTCGCATTGATATCGACGTCCGCCGGCAGCAGTCCTCGCGTGCCGAGATCGAGGACAGAACCCGTCGACGACAAAGCGGCCGTCAGCCGCGATGCGTTCGCGCCGAACCCTTCCGATCCCGTCAGCTTCAGCGCGACGGTTCCCAGCTTGCCGGCAGCGGCCGCCATATCGCCGGTATCGGCCAGATCGACGCTCGCATCCAGTGCCGTGACGCGGTGCGCCGCGATATCGCGGGAGGCGGAAGCGGCAACGGTAGCCGTCCTGCCGTCGATGTCGGCCGTGGACGAGAACTGCATGCCGCCCGGGCCCGACTGCACGACGGTGGCGTCGGTGATCTTGACGAGCTTGATCGCTCCGGTTTCGGGCAGCACGAATTCGACATTGCGAAGATCGATCCGGCGCAGCGAATCCTCCCGCACGGCATCGAGTGCGTGGTTGATGTTTCCGAACACCGCGGCGGACAGCTTCTCCGGATCGATGAGGCCGTCCGCATTGCGCAGGCCGGCGGTCCAGTCGCCGCCTGACGGCATCGCCGCCACGACGATGCGGGCATCCGAGATCCTGGCGCTGGTCAGCCGCACATCTCCCCACAGCAGCGGTAACAGACGCACGCCGAAGCGCACGCGGCCGGCATCGGCCATCGGCTTGCCGTCCGAAGTCTTCAAGCTGACGTCGCTGACCTGAAGCGCGATGAAACTCGAACCGTCGAGCGTGATGCGGGCAGGCCCGACCGCGACATTGACATCGACGCCCGCCAGTTTCTCGAGCGCCGTTTCCGCCTCGGTGCGAAGCCGGTCGGCTCCGATGCCGGAGGCGCCAACCAGATAAACGAGCACGGCGGCCAGCAGCACGAAAGCGACCAGACCGGCGAACAGTCGCGACAGGATGCGAAAACCGCGTCCGATCGAAGCCTGACCGAGCGGCGGCACACGGCAGGCGGACGGAAAGGTCCCCAGGTCGGTGATCTCATCACGCCTGAACCGGATCTTCTCGTGCTGCGGTCGCTCCTGATCCACGCAATTTTCCGTTGTACGAACTCGATCGTGGACGAATCCCCGTCCGACACTATATCGGTGTGGCTTCGCGCGTAACCTCAAACAAGGGCATCGGTATGGCTGACCTCGACGTAGGCGATCTCGCGCCGCAATTCGACCTGCCGCGGGACGGCGGCGGATCAGTCAGCCTTGCCGCATCGTCCGGCAAGCCCATCGTGCTGTATTTCTATCCGCAGGACGACACAACAAGCTGCACGCAGGAGGCGATCAGCTTCTCGCAGCTGAAGCCGGACTTCGAGAAGGCCGGCGCCGTGGTGATCGGCCTGTCGCCCGACCCCGTCAAGAAGCACGACAAGTTCAAGTCGAAATACAATCTCACCATCGACCTCGCCGCCGACGAGGAGCGCAAGGTGATCGAAGCCTACCATCTGTGGGTCGAGAAATCGATGTATGGCCGCAAGTATATGGGCGTCGAGCGCGCGACGTTCCTGATCGGCCGCGACGGGCGGATCGCCAGGATTTGGCGCAAGGTCCGCGTCAAGGGCCATGCGGAAGAGGTGCTCGAGGCCGTTCGCGCGCTTTGAGGTTTTGCCGGCGAGGTTGGCCCGGTTTCCCTTACAACCATACGCACGCCTGGCGGGCGTTCGCTGCGGGCAAGCCGGCGCTGCAAGCCTTTGTTAACCTTAATAATGTGTAGTCAAGCTGTCGTGGTGTCGTAAACGAAAGCTTGGTCCCGTGAACGCAACCGGTCAGTCCGCAGTCTTCGGCAGGCGTAAGGAGCCCCATACGGTCATCATCGCCCGGGGCAACGAGATCAGGCATTTCACGATCCGGCCGTGGCTGGCGGCCTTTATCGGCTCGGCGTTGGCCGCCATTGCCATCGGCTACCTCATGGCCACCTCCTATCTCGTTCTGCGCGACGATTTGATCGGCGCCACCACGGCGCGCCAGGCGCGCATGCAGCAAGCTTATGAAGATCGCATTTCGGCGCTTCGCGCCCAGGTCGACCGCATCACCAGCCGGCAGTTGCTCGACCAGCAGCTGATGGAAACCAAGGTCAGCGAATTGCTTGAACGGCAGAGCCAGCTGAGCCAGCGTCACGGTCGCCTTGGCCCGCTGCTCGAACGCGCCGAGAGCGAGGTCGGCGCAGCGCCGGCCGAAGATCCGGCAGCGGTCGCGAAGCCGGACAAACGCGCCGAAGTGACCGGCAGTATCAAGGAGCCCGCGCGGAACTATGCGGTCGCCAGCCTGAGCGCCGATCCCGGCGCCGGCGACACAAGGACGTTCTCGCTGTGGTCGACCCGCTCCGATCCGCTGCCCAACGATTCAGCCGCCGATCGTGCCGACAAGCTATTCGTCTCGATCAACCAGTCACTGAGATCCATCGAGAGCGACCAGTTGACCCGCATCAGCACGCTTGCCGACAATGCCTACAAGAGCGCCGATGCCATTACCCAAGCGCTCGAGGCGGCCGGACTGCCCGTCGACAGCGATTTCGGCAAGGGCGACAGCGATGTCGGCGGACCGCTGATCCCGCTCGACAGCTCCATGATGTTCGACAGCAAGGTCAAGGAGTTGGACGAAGCGCTTGACGCCCTCGACCATCTCAAGAAGGAAGCGCGCCAGTTGCCGCTGACCAACCCCGCACCGGGCCACTCCGTCACCAGCCCGTTCGGCGTGCGCACCGACCCGATCCTCGGCACCGCGGCACTGCATTCCGGCATGGATTTCAGGGCCCCGATCGGCATGGCCGCCAGGGTCACCGCGCCCGGCACCGTCACGAAGGCCGGCTGGAACGGCGGCTATGGCCGCATGGTGGAAGTCGACCACGGCAATGGCTTTGCGACACGCTACGGGCATCTCAGCGAGATCGACGTCACCCTCGGCGAGAAACTGGACGCCGGCGCCGTCATCGGCAAGACCGGCAGCAGCGGCCGCTCGACCGGCCCGCATCTGCACTACGAAGTCCGCCACAATGGCGAAGCGATCGATCCCTTGCGCTTCCTCACGGTCGGCAAGAAGGTCGCCCAGTATCTGTAAGCGATGCTGGGCTCCTGACCCATGCGCCGATGACCATCATGATGGCTGACTAAGGCGCTTCCATCGACAGAAACGCCGTCGCTGCCGCAACCAGGGTGGTCGCGCCAACCTTCAACGCGGCCTCGTCGACACGAAACCGAGCGTGATGGAGCGGAAAGACCGATCCGATCTCCTCGTTGCGGATTCCCAGCCGAAAATAGACCGAAGGACGTTTCTCGCTGTAGTAGCCAAAGTCGTCCGCGATGGTCCATCCGGGGGTGTTGAGAACATTGTCGGCACCGATGCAGGCCTTGGCGCTGGCGACAATCAGCTCTGTCATCTCGACATCGTTGACGACGCCGGGTTCGCCCTTGTGGATGTCGACTTCGACACGCGCGCCGTGGCTCGTCGCCATCCCCTCGGCTATCGTACGAACGCGGTGCCAGGCCCGCTCGCGGGTTGCATCGCTGCCGCTGCGGATGGTGCCTTTCAAGGTGACCTTGCCGGCGGTGACATTGTAGGCGTTGCCGCCATTGATGGCCGTCACGGAAATCACCAGCGGATCGTACGGGTCGATCTCGCGCGAAACGATCTTCTGCAATTCGCTCACTAGGGAGCAGGCCACGGCCAACGCATCGACACCTTCATGCGGTTTTGCTGCGTGCGCGGCCGAGCCGATGACGGCCACATCGAACGTGTCGCAGGCCAGAGTGTAGGGACCGGAGCCGACGGCGATCTTGCCGGACTGCGTGTAGGGATCGACGTGGACGCAGATCGCGGCGTCGATGTCGTCGAGAAGCCCCTCTTCCACCACCCGCTTGCCGCCCGACGGTTCGTCCTCCTCCGCCGGCTGGAAGATCAGGCGAACGGTACCGCCAAAACTGTCCCGCGACTGGTGAAGATGCGCGGCCACCGCGAAAGCCATCGATGCGTGGGCGTCGTGACCGCAGGCATGCATCACGCCTGGATTCGTCGATGCGTAATCGACACCGGACTCCTCCTCGATCGGCAAGGCGTCGATGTCGGCGCGAATGGCGATCTTTCGATTCGACGGCTTGCCGGTGCCGACAATATCGACGGCAAGGCCAAAGCCGGCGACGTCGCGAATGTCGGCAATTCCCTGATCCACCAGCATCTGCCTGAGATAGCGCTGCGTGCCGGCCTCCTGGTTCGAAAGCTCGGGATTGCGGTGCAGATGGCGGCGGACCTCGATCATCCGATCGAGAATTCCGGCGGCGATATCGGTCGTCACGGTTTTCGCAACACCACCCGCCGTGGCCGAACCCTCAGGATTTGACATGGATCTCTCGCGGGAACTTCGTCAGGGTCTCATGGCCGGTTTCGGTGACCAGGATGGTCTCGCTGATCTCGATGCCCCAGCCGTCCATCCACATGCCGAGGATGGAATGAACGACATTGCCCGGTTCCAGCACGGTCTTGTCGCCCGGCCTGAGGCTGATCGTGTGTTCGCCCCAATCCGGCGGATAGGCGACGCCGATGGAATAGCCGATGCGCGATTCCTTCTTCAGTCCGTAGCGCTGGATGACCTTGCGCCAGGCGGCTTCAACAGCTTCGGCTGATGTTCCTGGCCTGACCGCGTCGAGCACCGCATCCATGCCCTCGATAACCGCTTTTGCCGTGTCGGAAACATTTGTCGGCGTCTTGCCAAGCTGCATGGTCCTGGCGAGGCCGGCGGCATAGCGGCGGCAGACACCGGCAAGTTCCAGCGCAATCGTCTCGTTGTCTCCGAACCGCCTGTCGCTCCACATGATGTGCGGCGCCGAGGCATTCTCGCCACCGAGGATCGTCGGCGGAAGCGCTGTGATGTCGCCGGCAAAATCCGGGCTGCCCGCGATCTGCGCCGCCTGGATGGCGGCGATGGCATCGCACTCGCGAACACCCGGTGCGATCACCTCGAAGGCCCGCGTGACGGCCGCTTCGGCCAAGGTGGACGCCTTGCGCAAATAGGCGATCTCGGGCGCCGATTTGACCGCGCGGATCCAGTTCACCAGCAGGTCGGCATCATGCCATTTTGCATTGGGAAGTCCCGCGACAAGCCGGGCGTGCGCCTTGGGGGAGAAATAATAGGCTTCGACTTCGATGCCGATACGGCGGCTCCCCCAGCCCCTGGCGACGATCCAGCTCGCGATCCAATCCATGGGATGACGATCGACGCGCTGGACATGGTCTTCCGGAAAGCCGACCACGTTTTCCGGTTTCATCCAGGCGGTCAGAAGACCGCCGGCCGCATCCATGGCGCGCCCGATCCAGACCGGCTCGACCTCCTCCAAGGGAACCAGCACCACCTGCGGCGTGTAGAACGACCAGCCGTCATAGCCGGTGATGTAATGCTGGTTGGCAACGTCGTTGACGACAAGCAGCTCAAGACCGCGCTTGGCCATCTCGGTGCGGATCTTGCGAAGCCGCTGTTGGTACTCGTCGCGGGCAAACGGCAATTCGATCATCTTTGCTCCATGCTTTGTCAGATCAACGGTCGCGGGTTTCGTTCACCATTGAAGACGTTTCACCATGGCGGCAATCAGCCAGGACGAGGCGTGGGCAGGTCCTGAACGGAATAGGCCCTCCACGGCCTCCCCCTTGGAAAACCTCGCCATGAATTTATTTTTGAATTCCATTTGACTGAATAAATAAGCAATGCGAAGCTATCCTCTCCTAAGGGGCGCAAGGCATGGCACTGCGGGGGACCAATCAGGAAATCGGGCGGCCCTACAACCGGCGCATCGTGCTTGAGTCCATCCGCCTTCACGGCCCGATCGCGCGCGGCGAGATCGCCCGGCGCGTCGGCCTCACCGTCCAGACGGTATCGACCATCGTTCGCGAACTGGAAGATCAGGACTATATCCTGTCGCTGCGCGAAGAGCCGAAGGGGCGTGGCCTGCCGCCGGCGACGTTGCGGATCAATCCCGAGGGCGGCTATGCCGTCGGCATCCACATCACTCCACTTGGTATCAGTGCCGCCTTGATCAATCTGAGCGGCGACGTGATCGAGAGCACCTACCGCGAGGCGCCGAACGCGACGCCGGACCACGCCTTCGAGCTGATCGGGACGATGGTGGTGGAATTGACCAGGCTGCGGGCCGGCGGACGGGTGCTGGGCGTCGGCATGGCCCTGCCCGGCCCGTTCGACGTGGAGTCCATGAGTTTCGTAGGGCCAACCACCATGACCGGCTGGAAGGATGTGGCGCTGCGCGAACGGCTGGCGGCCTCCACCGGATTGCCGGCCTTCTTTGAAACCGATATGGCCGCGGCCGCCATGGGCGAGCGCCTCTACGGCCTCGGCGCCCAGTTTTCCGAATATTACTATCTCTATTTCGGCGTCGGCCTTGGCGGCGTCATGGTTCATGACGGCAGCGCCTTGCGCGGCGCCTGGGGAAATGCCGGCGAGATCGGGCACATTCCCGTCATTCCCGGCGGCGAGGCCTGCCCGTGCGGCAACAGCGGCTGCCTCGAAAGATATTTGTCGCTCGAGGCACTCCGGCGCTGGAACGGCAGCGAGGCGGATTGGGTCACCGAAGTCGCACCGATCTTTCACAACGCCGTCGCCGTCATCGAGAACCTGTTCGACCCGGAGACGGTCATCCTCGGCGGGCTGGCATCCACCGACCTGCTCGAAATGCTGGCTGGTTCGGCCGCAGGCCTGCACAACTCCGTCTCGGCTCGCAAGGACCGCACGACGCCCAGGGTCGTTGTCGCACGCGGCGGACAGCATTCCGTGCTGCGCGGCGCCGCCGCCCTGGCGGTTTCCGGGGTTCTGTCACCTCGCTTCGGGCAGATGTTCGCGGCCGAACGCGAACGCGAGCGCGACCTTCTCAAAGGTAGGGAGATTGCGGCATGAGTGAACCCCTGCTGGTGCTCGACAACGTCACCAAGAACTATGGCGCGATCGAAGCGCTCAAGGGGATCAGCTTCTCGATCGGCAAGGGCGAGGTCGTGGCGCTGCTGGGCGACAACGGCGCCGGCAAATCGACACTGGTGAAGATCATATCGGGCGGACTGGAGCCGACATCGGGCCGCATGCTGTTCGAGGGCAAGGAATTCCTTGCCAAATCACCGGCCGAGGCCAAGGCGGCCGGCATCGAGACCGTCTACCAGGATCTCTCGCTGTGCACCAATGTCGACGTGGTCGCCAATTTCTTCATGGGCCGTGAGATCACACGCAAGTTTCTCGGCATTCCCGTGCTCGACGAGCGCGCCATGGAAGCCGTCGTCGGAAAGGCGCTGGCCAATGCCGGCACCCGCATTCCCTCGTTGCGGGCCAATGTCGAGCATCTCTCGGGCGGCCAGCGGCAAGCCATCGAGCTCAACCGCTTCGTGCACTGGGGCGGCAAGCTGGTGCTGCTCGACGAACCGTTTGCAGCGCTTGGCGTCGAACAGACGCGGCGCGGTCTCGACATGATCCGCCAGGTGGCGAACCAGGGCATCGGCGTCGTCATCATCACCCATATCATGCAGCAGGCTTTTCAGGTCGCCGACCGGATCGTGGTGATCCGCCAGGGCGTCGTGGCCGGCGATGTCGCGCGCAATAAAACAAGTCCCGATGCGGTGATCAACATGATCACCGGTGAGACGCTTGCCGGTGCCGGACCGACAGGCTGAGGGACAAAAGAGGGGTCCGGCTTAAGAGGAGCGAACGACATGAAGCGAATACTTCTTGCTGTCTTCGGTATCCTTGCACTGGCCTTTGCCACGCTCACGCCGGCATTCGCCCAGTCCAAGGGTATCGTCTATTATATGGTGCCGACGCTGCTGGACGAGTTCCAGACCGGCTCGGTGAGCGCGCTGGAACTGTTCCTGAAGCAGACCGGCTACGAGATGAAGACGCTGAACGCCGACAACAAGACCGACGCCCAGCAATCGCAGATGAACGATGTCATCGCGCTGAAGCCGGCGGCCATCATCCTGGCGGCAGTCGACTTCAATGCACTGAAACCGTCGATCGAGGCAGCCCGCGCCGCCGGCATCCCGGTGGTCGAGTTCGACCGCCAGATCACCTCGACGCCATCCGACTTCACCTCTGTCGCCGGAACGGTCGAGATCGGCTACGTCGCCGCCGACCAGGCCGAGAAGCTGCTGAAGGCAAAGCACGGTTCGGTGAAGGGCAAGGTGCTGCAAGTCCTCGGCGACCCCGGCGACCCCTATACGCTCGACATCCAGAAGGGCTTCGAGGAGAAGATGAAGGCGTTTCCGGACGTCAAGATCATCTCGCTTCCGGCCATGCAGTGGGAAGCCAGCAATGCCGGCACAATCGTTGCCGACCAGATGCTGGCGAACCCGGACATCGACCTGATCTTCAGCCATGCCGCGCACCTTTCGGTCGCTGCCGTCGCCTCGCTCGAGGCAGCCGGCAAGAAGCCGGGCGACGTCATGCTGATGAGCTCGAACGGCGCTCCGGTCGGCCTCGACCTGATCCGCAAGGGTTGGCTCAACGCCGAAATCGAGCAACCGCTCTACGCGCAGGCCGCGGCTGTCGCCATGTTCATGGACAAGATCGTCAAGAAGCAAGAGATCAAGCCCGGCGAATACGACGTGCTTGGCCTGAAATCGACGGTGACCAAGGAAGCCTGGGGTCCGAACATCAAGATCCCCGGTGCCGCCATCACCAAGGAGAACGTCGACAACCCGGCCTTCTGGGGCAACCAGAAGCCGCCGACGGACACCGTCAAGCCGGTCGAATAGTCATTGAAAGCGCTCCGGGCCGTAACGGCCCGGAGCCTACCCTTTCACAACGCCGCGTCCAAAAGACGCCGTGGCGAATTTGAATCCGCGCCCGAACCCGACGAAATCGAATTGATTTCGCGGGGCATGCGCCAACCGGATCAGCCCATGAACCCGCGCACACGCAAAGCCCTGGAGTTCGTACTCGACAACCTCGTCTGGTTCATGCTGCTGTTCGTGCTGGTGGTCTTCTCCATCTTCGTCCCGAACTATTTCCAGCTCGGCATCTTCGCCAACATCATCGAGGCGTCGAGCGTGCTGGGCGTCATGTCGATCGGCCTGGCGCTGGTGATCATCGCCGGTCACATGGATCTGTCGGTCGAATCCGTCGCAGCGCTCAGCGCCATGGCGGTCGGCATCCTGTTTTGCTCGTCGGGCATCGGCATGGGCGTGCAGCTGCATCCCGAATGGCTGATGGTTCCGGTTTCGCTGCTGCTGGCGCTGGCAGTCGGCGGCCTCATCGGCGCCTTCAACGGCTATCTGGTGGTCAAGGTGAAGATGAGCGCCTTCATCATCACTCTGGCGTCCTACATCTGGGTGCGCGGCCTCGTGCTGGTCGTTTCAGGCGGCCGCTCGGCGCAGGACCTTGCACCGGCCATCCGCTGGTTCGGCATCCAGCGCCTTGTCGGCCTGCCGCTCACCGCCTGGATCGCGGTTGGCTGTTTCGTCGCCTTTTCGCTGATCATGGCCAAGACGCCGTTCGGCCGGCATCTGGTGATGATCGGCGGCAACGAGACGGCGACCTTCCGCGCCGGCATCCGGGTGAACCGCAATCTCATCATCGCCTTCGTGCTTGCCGGCGCCATCGCCGGCCTCGCCGGCTGGCTGCTGGCGATCCGCACGTCGGGCGCCACCGCCAATCTCGGCGTCGGACTGCTGTTCAACGCCTTCGCCGCGGTCGTCATCGGCGGCGTCAGCCTGAAAGGCGGCGTCGGCACCCTGCCCGGCGTCTATGCCGGCGTGCTTTTGCTCTCGGCCATCAACACGGCGATCAATTTGATGGGCCTGCCGGCCAATTTTACCCAGGTGATCCACGGCCTGCTGGTGCTGGCGGCCGTGCTGCTCGACGCCTTCAAGCAAACCATTCGCCAAAGACTCGCATGACAGGACGGCTCGCATGACCAATCGGTTACAAGGCAAGGTGGCGCTGATCATCGGCAGCGCCCGCGGCATCGGCAAGGGCATCGCGCTACGCTTTGCCGAGGAAGGCGCAAGGCTGGTGCTCGCCGACACCGAGGCCGATGCCGGGCAAGCCACCGCTGACGAGTTGGGCGTCCCCTTCATCCGCACCGACATCTCGCAAATGAGCGACGCCGAGGCCGCCGTGGCGCTGGCGCTGAAGCAGCATGGCCGCCTCGACATCATCGTGCAGAATGCCGGCATCTATCCCTGGCAACTGATCGAGAACACCAGCGCCGACGACTGGGACCGCGTCATGGCGGTCAATCTGCGCGGCACCTTCAATGCCAGCCGCGCGGCCCTGGTGCCGATGAAGGCGCAAGGCTTTGGCCGCATGCTCTACACCTCCTCCATCACCGGCCCGCATGTCACCAGCCCCGGCCACGGCCACTATTCGGCCAGCAAGGCCGGCATCAACGGCTTCATCCGTGCCGCCGCGCTCGAATTCTCCGGCTACGGCATCACCGTCAACGGTGTCGAGCCCGGCAACATCCTGACCGAAGCCATCGAGCTGCATCGCGGCGCGGCTTACATCAAGAACATGGAGGACTCCATTCCGCTCGGCCGCCTCGGCAGCCCGCGCGACGTCGCCAACGCCTTCCTGTTCCTCGCCTCCGACGATGCCAGCTACATCACCGGCACGACCATCGTCGTCGATGGCGGGCAGTTGCTGCCGGAGGGCAATGATTTTCGACTGTTGCCGCCGTGATTGCAGCATCTACCGAACGACTCGGTTCCGTGTCTTGGCAACAGTTTGAATGGACTAATGGAATGGTGGGCGATGACGGGCTCGAACCGCCGACATCTTCGGTGTAAACGAAGCGCTCTACCAACTGAGCTAATCGCCCGCTCCGGGCCGGACCTTTAAGCGGTCAGGGTCCGCTTCGCAAGGCCAAATGAGCGCAGGATGCCCTGGTTGGATGCCGGTTTTGCCAACAAAACGCCGGCTGTCAAAAAACCTTCTCCTGTTTGCTGTTATGCTGTCCTGTCACGCTTGACACCCGGTGGCGAACCCCTTATCCAGCGCCCCAACGACGAACACGGCTGACACGTGTTCGCCATGCGCGGGTGTAGCTCAGTTGGTTAGAGTGCCGGCCTGTCACGCCGGAGGTCGCGGGTTCGAGCCCCGTCACTCGCGCCATTTCTCTCAAGGGTATCAAGCTCTTGGCTTCAGAGAAATGTCGACATTGATTGTCAAAAATATTGTCTTGCAAGAGACCTGAGGTCACTCAGGTCCTTTCAGGCCTTGCCTACGCCTGGCCCTGCAAGATCACCCCCTCGCCAGCAGTGCCTCGACCTCCTGCAACATCGGCATCGACGGTGCAGTCCCCGGTCGCGTCACGGAGATACCGGCGACGGCGCAGGCGAAGCGCACCGCCTGCAGCGGCTCCACGCCCCGCGACAACGCTGCGGCCAGGCCGCCATTGAAGGCATCGCCTGCCCCCGTCGTCTCGACCACCGGACCCGCACTGACGGCAGGAACATGGTCGGAGCGCTCCTTCGAGTGCAAGAGCGCGCCCTTGTCGCCGAGCGTGACGATGACCGTGCCGACCCCCTTTTTCAGCAGACTGTCCGCGGCGCGCCGCGCCTCGTCGACCGAGGACACCTTCATCCCGGTCAGTTCCTCCGTCTCGGTCTCGTTGGGCGTAAGGTAGTCGCAGAGCGTGTAGATGCGGTCGGGAAGCTTTGCCGCGGGGGCCGGGTTGAGGATCGTCGTCACCCCTGCCCCACGCGCGATCTCCAGCGCCCGCATAGCGGCTTCGATCGGCTGTTCGAGTTGGGTGACGAAGACGCCGGCACCGCCGATCAGCGTGGCATTGGCCTCGATATCGGATGGCGAGATCAGCATGGCAGCACCGGGGCTGACGATGATGGCGTTGTTGCCGGTCGTCTCCTCGACAAAGATGTAGGCCGCACCGGTGTAGCTTTCCGGCGTATCGATGACGGCATTTTTCACGCCCGCCTGCGCCCAGGTCTGCCTCGCCATGTCGGCGAAAGGATCGACGCCGAGGCGGGTGAGGAAGGTGACGTCGGCGCCGAGCTTGCCAGCGGCAACCGCCTGGTTAGAACCCTTGCCGCCCGGCCCCAGCGTGAAGGATGTGCCGAGGATGGTTTCGCCCATGCGCGGCTGCCGCTGCGCCCTGTAGGCGGTGTCGGCGACGAACACACCCAATATGACGACAGGCTTCATGACGACCGGCTTGCCCGAAGCCATGCCGCTACTGCGCATCCGGCGGCACGACGCCCTTGCGGAAGGCGAAGCAGCCGTAGAAGCGGCGCTCACCTGTCTGGATGACGCAATAGGCCTGTTTGGCGCGCTCGTAGAAGGCATAGCGCTCGACCGCGATCATCGGCCACGACTTGCCCTCGGCGTTGTCGACCTCCTTCTGCACTTCGCTTTGCACGGGCGGAATCTCGTCGGGCTTGCCGACGATTTTCATGCGCGCGGCCGAATCGTCGACGAATGTATCGAGCGGGTAGAGCGACAGCACCGCCTTGACCACTTGCGCCGCCGAGGCATCGATGCGCAGCACGCGGCCGAGCGCCGTCTGGCGCGCCACCGAATCGGACGGAAAATTGGTGTCGGCGATGATCAGATCATCGCCGTGCCCCATTGCCCGCAATGCCTGCAGCACGTCGGCATTGAGCAGCGGGTTGATGCCTTTGAGCATGGTATTCCTCGTGAGTTGGGATCAGAGACGCTTGCCGGTCTCTGCGTCGAAAAGATGGATCTGGTCGAGCCTTGGCTTCAGCTTCAGCGTATCGCCCGGCTTGAAATCGTGACGCTCGCGAAACAGCGCCACCATCTCGCCTTCGCCGAAGCGCAGGAACACCAGCGTTTCCGAGCCGGTCGGCTCGACCACCGAAATCTTCGCCGGCACGCCGTCGGGATGGATTTCGAGATGCTCCGGTCGCACGCCATAAACGACGGCTTGCCCGTCTTGTGCGGCGTTGCCCGATGCGATCGGGAACAGCGTGCCCGCGATGTCGACACCGGGCTTGTCGCCTTTGCGCATGGTGCCCTTGAGCAGGTTCATCGACGGCGAGCCGATGAAGCCGGCGACAAACAGGTTGGCCGGTCTGTCGAACAGCTCCAGCGGCGCGCCGACCTGCTCGATGCGGCCGTCGCGCATGACGACTATCTTGTCGGCCATGGTCATGGCCTCGATCTGGTCGTGGGTGACGTAGATGGTGGTGGTCTTCAGCCTCTGGTGCAGTTCCTTGATCTCGGTGCGCATCTGCACGCGCAGCTTGGCGTCGAGATTGGACAGCGGCTCGTCGAACAGGAAGACCTGCGGATTGCGCACGATGGCACGGCCCATGGCCACGCGCTGTCGCTGGCCGCCGGAAAGCTGGCGGGGATAGCGCTTCAGATAGGGATTGAGGTCGAGGATATCGGCGGCGCGCTTGACCCGCTCGGCGACCAAGGCCGGATCGGTTTTCCTGAGCTTGAGGGCAAAGGCCATGTTCTGCTCGACCGTTTTGTGCGGATAGAGCGCATAGTTCTGGAACACCATGGCGATGTCGCGCTTGGCCGGCGGCAGATGATTGACGACGCGGTCGCCGATGGCGATCGTACCGGCGGAGACGGTCTCCAACCCAGCCACCATCCTGAGCAATGTGGACTTACCGCAACCCGAAGGGCCAACCAGCACCACGAACTGTCCGTCTGCGATATCGACGCTGACTTCGTGCAGAACCTTGACCGTTCCAAAGGCCTTGGCCACCTTGCTGATCGCGACTTGCGCCATATCTCCCCCATCGGCTCCATTAGCCGTAGGCGCAGAAGCTAACCAACGCGACCTGTCAGGGCAAGTCGGTCCCTTATAGATAAAAAACCCGCTCTCGTTGACACGGCGTTGGGTTGTGAGAATAGTGGCAGGCGTTGGTCAAAATGTCGGTATCCGATCCGCAATCGGAACCTCAATCGACGCAGGGTGGGGTCCTGCCTAATTCGTTTCCGAAACGGGAGCATCGTTGGCGCTCCGGCGTCCGACAGTTGGCCGATTTATTCACACTGATGTTCTGGGAGGAATAGGCGATGAGAACGGGTCTTTACGACAAACTGGTTCGAGCCGGCGCCACAAGGCGCGACATATTGAAGGGCGCGGCCAGCATGGCCGCGATCGCAGCCGCATCCAGCGCCGGACTTGGCGCCTTGACGCGCCCGGCTTCCGCGGCAAGCGAATTGCGCACAAAAATCCTGCAGATCCCCGGCGTCGGCAAAGGCCAGCCGACGGACGCCGACTTCCAGAAGGTCGGTGAACTCTGCCTCGAAGCGACCAAGGCCAATGTCAAGGAAGGCGAATTCGCCGGCGTCGAGTTGACCTTCATGGGTCTCAACAACCAGAACCTGCACAATGTGCTGTTCCGCGGCTTCCTGAAGCCATGGGAGACCTACACCGGCGCCAAGATCAACTGGATCGACCTGGCGCAGGCCGACTACAACGCCCGCCTGCAGCAGTCGATCGCGACCGGCACCGTCGACTTCGACATCATCGAAATGGGCGCGCCGTTCGAAGGCGATGTCTGCGGCAAGGGCCTGACGTCGGAAATGCCCGACTGGGTCAAGACCCAGATCGATTTCGACGACCTCGTCAGCTATCTGAAGCCGCCGGTCGGCACCTGGGACGGCAAGCAATACCGCGTGACCGTCGACGGCGACGCGCACAACTTCAACTACCGCACCGACGTGTTCGCCGATGCCGACCTCGCCAAGGCCTGGAAGGATGGCGGCGGCGAAGGTGAATGGGGCGTACCGAAGACCTGGCAGCAGGTTCAGGCGGTGACCAAGTTCCTCAAGGGCAAGAAGCTCAAGGACCAGGACGTCTATGGCTATCTCGACGCGCCAAAGCCCTGGGGCGGCTTCGGCTTCTATTTCCTCGGCAGTCGCGCCACCGCTTATGCCAAGCACCCCGACGACAAGGCCTGGCTGTTCGACGCCGACACGATGAAGCCGCGCGTCAACAATCCGGCCTGGGTGCGCGCCATCCAGGACGTCATCGACGCGCTGCCGTCCGAACCCGCCGACCAGATCAATGCCGATCCGAACACGACCGCCTTCCAGCAGTTCCTGGCCGGCACCGGCTCGATGGTCACCTGGTGGGGCGACGTCGGCTCCAACGTCAAGACCAACGACTCTTCCGTCGTCGGCGACGTCACCGGCTTCTCGATCCTGCCCGGCTCGGACGATGTCTACAATGCGAAGACCGGCGCCTGGGACAAGCTCGCCAGCGGCCCGAACTATGCGCCCAACTGCGCCTATCTCGGCTGGGGCGTCTATGTGATGGCCCGCGTCGATGCCGACGAAAAGAAGAAGAAGGCGGCATGGTCCGCCGCCGCCCATCTCGGCGGCAAGGACCTGTCGATCTGGACGGCGATGTATCCGTCGGGCTTCCAGCCCTACCGCAACTCGCATTTCGACATTCCCGAATGGGTGGCGGCCGGCTACGACGAGGCCTTCATCACCTCCTACCTCAAGTCGGAATCAGACAGCTACAACCATCCGAACGCGGCGATCGAGCCACGCATCCCCGGCATCTTCCAATACTACAGCGCCGCCGAGGACATCCTGGCCAACACTTTCGCCGGCAAGATGAAGGCGCAGGAAGGCGCCGACGCCATCGCGGCGGCCTGGGAGAAGCTGACCGATCAGATCGGCCGCGACAACCAGATCAAGCTCTACAAAGCTTCGCTCGGCATGTAGGCTGGCCTATGAACCGTGGTCCGGCGGCAACGCCGGACCACTTTAGACCGGCTCCGGCTCCTCGAGAGCCTTCAAACGGGCGAGATTTGTGGCTGACCAGACTTCGACCGCGAACCAGTGGCCGGCAGATGCCGGCCCTTCCGATCTGATCTCTCCAGGCCGCAAACGCCTTGGCTGGACGCTGATGGCCGTTGCGACGCTTGGCCTGCTGGCGACGATCGTGCTGGAGATCCTCTACAAGGGCAGCGCCGATACGATCGGCTTCGAGACCTGGCGCCCCGTCGTCTATGCCTATGTGCTGTGGGGCGTGGCGATCGGCGTCGGCCAGGTGCTGACGCGTGGCGAGGACGGACAGCGTGCCCTGTTCCTGCTGCCGGCGCTGCTGTTCACCATCGCCATGGTGATCTTCCCGACGCTGTTCGGTTTCTACATCGCCCTCACCGACTGGAACCTCAGCTCGTTCAGCGGTCGCAAGTTCAACGGGCTCGACAATTTCTGGCAGATGCTGGCCGATCCCTACTACCGCAACGCGCTGTTCAACATGGTGCTCTATGTGTTGGCGGTGGCGGTCGAATATGTCATCGCCTTCGGCCTGGCGCTGCTGCTCAACGCGCAGATCCGGGCGCGAAAATTCTTCCGCGTCGTCTTCCTGATGCCGCTGATGCTGTCCCCGGTCGCGGTGGGTCGTGGATGATTGGCAAGTCGCTGATGGAATACCGGTTCGGACCGGCCGCAACGCTGGCGCGCCATCTCGGCTGGGAAAATCCCGCCTTCTTCTCTGACCCGATCATCGCGCGCATATCGATCATGATACTGGATGCCTGGACCTTCATTCCATTCATGATGATCATGCTGCTGGCCGGGCTGCAGGCGATGTCGCGCGAGGTGCTCGAAGCCGCACGCGTCGACGGCGCCAATGCGTGGCAGACCTTCTGGCAGGTCACTTTTCCGCTGATGCTGCCGGTGTCGGTGACGGCGGTGATCCTGCGCATCATCTTCAAGTTGAAGCTTGCCGACATCATCATCACCGTGACGTCCGGCGGCCCGGGCGGCGCCACCGATTCCGTGTCGAGCTTCATCTATCGCGAATACCGCGACCGCTCGAATGTCGGCTACGGAACCATGCTGGCGATGGCCTATCTGGTGATCATCGTCGTCTTCGTCACGTGGCTGTTGAAATTCGCCAACCGTTTTGTCCGCAATGTCAATTAAAGCAAGATGGGGGTGAATTGAGCCCGATGAGCGTTCAGACCACCGAATATGTCGCCTCGGAAATCCGCTCGCCGGCGAGCTTCCTCGCCAGCCGCGTTTTCATCTATGGCGCGCTGGCCTTCTGGGCGTTCATCTGCCTGTTCCCGATCTATTGGACGGTGACAACCTCGTTCAAGACCGCGGTCGACGTCACGCAGGGCCATCTCATCCCCTTCGTCGACTTCCAGCCGGACTGGAAAGGCTGGCGCTCGCTCGGCCTGTCGCCGGACTCGATTTTCCAGACCTCGACGGTGCGCGAGGAGTTCCTCAAGCGCTTCATGAATTCGGTGATCACCTCGGTCGGCGCGTCGAGCCTCGCCATTGTCATCGGCAGCCTCGCCGCCTACGGGCTCACCCGCTATCGCTATCATTTCGCCTGGTTCAAGAACGAGGACATCTCGTTCTTCTTCCTGTCGCAGCTGATCCTGCCGCCGGTGGTGCTGGCCCTGCCCTTCCTGGTGCTCTACCGCGAGGTCGGCCTGCTCGACACGCGCATCGGACTGATCCTGCTCTACACGCTGATGGTGCTGCCGATCGTCATCTGGATCATGCGCGACCAGTTCAACTCGATCCCGGTTGAGCTCGAGGAAGCAGCCCTTGTCGACGGGCTGTCGATCTGGGGGGCGTTCTTCCGCATCGTCATGCCGATCGCGCTGCCGGGCATGGTCGCCGCCTTCATCCTGGCGATGGTGCTGTGCTGGAACGAGTATTTCTTCGCCGCCCTTTTGACCTCGACCGACGCCAAGACCATCCCGGTTATGGTGGCGAGCCAGACCGGATCGCAAGGCATCAACTGGTGGTCGATGGCGGCGCTCGCCACGGCAGCCATCGCGCCGCTGGCGGTGGTCGGCATCGCGCTTGAGCGCTATCTGATCATGGGCATGACCGCAGGAGCGGTGAAGTAGCAGGGTCCCCTCTTGCCTTCTCCCCCTGTGGGGTGAGCAGCCGGTTCGCCGAAGGCGAATTCATCGTGCCAGTGGCACGATGAAAGGCCGGCGAACGCCGGGACGCTGCGAAGCAGCGGGGACCCGGCAGGGTGGACCGACTAACCACGCCCGGCCCTTCGCAGGCTCAGGGCGTTCGAAGCTCGAAAAGCCAAGCAATTGGCTTTTCGTCCGCGACGCGGACCGCTTCTCACCCCACAGGGGGAGAAGGAAGAACCGCGCTAGCCGCTCAATATCTCCCGCAGATGATCAAGGATCATCGCCACGCCCTTCTGCCCGAGTTCCGCCGATGCCTCCTTGGCGCTCGCCGTATACCAGCTGGTATTGTCGGCAAAGCGGTCGGCATCGACAGCCTCCGGGCATAGCGCCAGCATCAGCGAGGTCTCGCCGATGCCGGCATGATCGAACGGGTACTTGCCGTTCATGTCAGCCGACATCAGCGGATGCACCTGCACCCAGTTGAAGAAATTTTCACCCGCGGCGTGCCCGGAATAGTAGTCGGCCATCGCCTGCGAACCCCACCAGCCCTCGCCGCGCTCCTTTTCGAGGAAGCGGAAGATCGCCTGGCGGCCGGCGGTCTTGAACGCCAGATCGGTCGGCATGCCGGCGGCAAAGTTCTCGGTCTGGTGGTGGATGATGGCGTGGATGTTGCGAAAGCCGATGCGCAGCAGGCTGTAGAACAGCTCCTCGCCGAACGGCGCCAGCGCATTGCCGCCGACCTGCACCGAGCCGCTGCCTTCCGGCGGCGCCACCGCATAGCTCGCAGCACCGTAGTAGAAGGGCGGCAGGATGACGATGTCTCTTTCCTTCTCGAACAGTTCCAGCGTCTTGACGACGGCCAGCGTGTCCATGCCGACAGCCATGTGCTCGCCATGGTATTCGAGCACGCCGAGCGGCAGAGCGACCGGCCAATTCTCGGCGATCGCCCTGCGGATCTGGTGTGGCAGCAGCAGTTCGTAGCGCATGATCTATTCCATGTTGGTGTGGCGGGCGCGCATGGCTTCGGGCGACGCTCCGATCAATTCCCTGAGCTTCAGCACCATCACCTCGAACAGCAGGAACAGCGCGCCTTCGAACACCGAGCCCATCGGCAGCACCGATGTCTTCTGCGCCCCCTGATCGTTGGCCATGGTCTGCGCGGGAATGAGCAGGGTGAAGTCGGCAAGCCTTGCCGCGCTGCCTTCGGCCTGGGCGGTCAGCAGGAGGTTGGTCGCGCCGGCATCGTGCGCGACCTGCATCAGGGTCAGCACGGTCGAGGTCTCTCCCGGCCCGGAGCTGACCAGGAAGACATCGCCCTGGCCCAGCGGCGGTGTGTTCATGTCGCCGACCACGGAAACCGGCAGGCCCAAATGGTAGAGCCGCATGGCAGAACCCTTGACCTGCAAGGCCTCGCGGCCGCAGCCATAGACGACGATCTGTCGCGCGCCGGCCAGCATTTTGCAGGCGGCGTCGATCCGGCTTTCGTCGATGCGTGCCAGCACGCCGCCGAGCTCCTCAAGCGCGATCTCGAACAGGCTTTTGCTCTTGTCGCTCACCGCGATCCTGCCATCAAAAATCACCCCTGGGATTTGCCGCCCTTGCTGCCACGAACAGCTTGATTTCGTTCATGCTAGCAACCGCGAAAATGCGTGTCCAACGCGCAGCGATGCTTTTGCCTGATCACAGGCGTGATAGTGTCATGTCAGACAAATCAGGCGAGGCAAGCAGCAGCATATGAAGACACGGCATTTCGACCGCATCGGCAATGGCGGCATCAGTTTCACCGAGCTCGGCTTCGGCGCGGCGCCGCTCGGCAACCTCTACCGTGCCGTCTCCGACGAGGACGCCAACGCCACGCTGGAGGCCGCGTGGGCGACCGGCTGCCGCTACTACGACACCGCGCCGCTCTATGGGCTCGGCCTCTCGGAAACGCGGCTCAACCCGTTCCTGCGCGGCAAGAAGCGCGACGACTATGTGCTGTCGAGCAAGGTCGGCCGCATCATGCGCGCCTGCCCGCCCGAAGAGCGCACCGGCATCGGCAAGTTCTTCGACACGCCGTCGCGCCGCGAAGTGTACGACTACAGCTATGACGGTGTCATGCGCTCGTTCGAAGCCTCGCTTGAGCGCCTCGGCGTCGACCGGATCGACATCCTCTTCGTGCACGATGTCGACATCTTCACGCATGGCAGCAAGGAAGCCTCCGACCGGCGCATCGAGGAGTTCCTGCGCTCGGGCTATTACGGCTTTC